>JAFMQT010000034.1 GCA_017354515.1 Nocardia sp.
CGCAGGTCACGGGCCTTCACCGCGCCCAGCATCGAACCGAAGGTCAAATCCGCCCCGCGGAAATCGACCTCCGAGCCGCTGACCCGGGGACTCCCATCCATCCGCAGCGTCGCCAGAATATGGGTCTCGTGCGCCTCGAACCGGCTTCGCACCTGTGCCGCGAACTCGGCTGCCTCGCTCTCGAATTGCCGCCAATCAGACATGTGCACATTCTCCCCCCGACCACCGACACCGATCCCGCCCATGCGATGAATCCGCGGCCGCCCCCGCGCGTGATCACTGCTACCCTGGCCCGGGGTGTGAGGAGGTGTGAGGTGCCCGAGGAGCGGCCGGCGCCGAGCGGTGTCGATCCCAGTAAGCCGAACGCGGCTCGAATCTACAATTACCTGCTGGGTGGCAAGGACAACTACGAGGCCGACCGGCTCGTGGCGCAGCGGATGCTGTCGCTGGCTCCGGATAATCGTACCGTCGCCTCGCTCAGCCGGGAATTCCTCACCGGCTCGGCCCGACTGGCCGCCGAGGCCGGTATTCGGCAGTTCGTCGATATCGGTTCCGGAATTCCGACCTCACCGAGTGTGTACGAGGTGATCAGCGCCATCGACCCCGAGGTGCGATTGGCCTGTATCGACTACGACCCGGTTGTCTTCGCCCACACCAACGCGATGTACAACGGCGTGCCCGGTGTCACGACCATGCTGGGCGATTTTCGCAATCCCGACGACATAATCGACCGGTTGCCGGGCGAGGCGGGCATCGATCTCGCCGAGCCGATCGCGATCCTGCTGGTCGGCGTGCTGCACTTCGTCCTCGAGGATGAGGATCCCGGCGCGGCGATGTCGCGATTCCGGGAGGCGATGACGCCCGGCAGTTACGTGGCATTCACCCACGGCGCCACCGAGAGCGACGAGACGTGGGTCGACCAGACCATCACCGATACCGTCGGCAGCACAGCCCAATTCATCTTCCGGTCACGCGCCGATGTGGCCGACATATTCAAAGGATTCGACCTCCTCGATCCCGGGGTGGCGCCCATCCAGCACTGGCTCAGCGACGACCTCCCCGAAACGCGTATGGTCGTGATCGGCGGCATCGGCCGAAAGTGCTAGGTCCGCAGCAGTATCGGGCGCTCAGTCCGCCAAGGCGACCGTAACTGCCCGCGCGATGAGTTTCTCGGCGGTGGCGCGCGAACAGCGGCCCAGACCGCATGGATTCGATACCCCGTCCACCGGCCGGCCGAGCGCCGATTCGATCATGTGCAGGATTCGCACCAGCTGCTCGTCGGAGGAGTCCTCATCGATGAATCCGGCGTAGAACGAGGTCCCGCTGCCCAGATCCAGATCCGCCAGAGGCGCATAGAATTCGGGGCGGCCGGAGGGCGCCACACCGGTTCCGGTCAGCGGGCCGTGCACGAATTCCAAGGTGCGCCCCGAAGGCCAGTGCCGGACAACGGCATTGGCCAGATCGACCAGCGGACGGACATCGCGCAAGGTGGCCCGGGCACGGTTGCGCCGGCTCCCCAGGCACAGATGGACACCGAAGCGAGTCCCCTCCGGCGCCCGCGCGGCCAGGGCACCGATCCCCCGGCTCAAACCCAGCGCCGCGTCCACCGCGCGATGCAGCGGCTGCGCCTCGGCCATCAGCACCAGTTCGGCCGGCGCCTCCAACTGAATCACGGTGTCCGCGGGAACATCTCGGAGCGCCACCATCTCGGCGACGGTCGCGTCGGTGAACGCACGCCGGTTCGATATCGCCCCTGGCAGACCCAGGGCGATGAACCCCAGGGTGAAATCGCTGGCCATACCGATCTGCAGTGCCGGACCACCGGATTCGCGCAATTCGGTGAACGTGGGCACAGCATCGCGGGCTTCGGCGCAATACCCCAGCCGCATGGCGTCCCCGCTGGGTTCGATTCCGCGCCGCAGGCGGTACCGGGTCCGCTCGCCCCGCACTCGGCGCACGTCCAGTGCCCCCTGCGCTACGAGATCGTCGATAATTGGCAGGATGTAGGTTCGGTGGCGTCGCGTCTCACCGGTGGGCAGCGTGCGCAACAGTGAACCCGCTGCCGTCATCATCGCGCGCATCGCGTCGTCGGCGTCGTCGGCCGGGAAGCTTCCGACGCAATGCACAGCTCGCTCGCCCATGCGGGAATATTAATAACACGTGTCCCTGTTTCGCATACGGCCAGGATCCACGGCTGAAACATTGTCATTCCGAATGGAATTCATCGCCGGCGCTGTTGATGTGACGCCGAATCCCTTGCGCGCCAGAGTAAGGGGCGATACCCTGCGCCAGGTCAACGTCAGTCGTCTGTGACCGGGAAGAGGTTCGGTGCGGGTCTGGATGTGGGTGCGGATCGTCATCTCCGCGATCATGCTGTGCTGCTTCGCCTCCGGCGTATCGGCAGCCGATGCACCAACTGCCACCTGCAAGTCCTTCCCCTTCCCGGTGCCGCAGGGCCACCTGGGCGCGACCCTGTGCACGCCGGCGGGCGGGGCGCGCACCGTCATGGTGCTGATGTCGGGGTCCAACTTCAACGGCAGCTACTGGGATTTCTCCTACCATCCGGAGACATACGATTTCCGGCGCGCGATGAACGCCGCCGGATACGCCACGCTGGTGGTGGACCGGCTCGGCAACGGCGACAGCACCCATCCGCCCAGCCTGTCGCTGACGGCCAACGCCACCGCCCAGAATCTGCACGACGTCGTCCAGGCCGCCCGCAAGGGTTTGCCCGGCGCCAAACCGTTCGCGAAGGTGGTCACCGCCGGACACTCGCTGACGTCGGGAACCTCCATCATGGAGGCCACCGGCTACCACGATGTGGACGGCGTTCTGCTGACCGGTTATTCGCATGCGGTCAACGTCCCCGAGACCCTGAGCGTGGTCGCCACCTACCATCCCGCCGTCGATGAGCCGCAATTCGCCGGGCGCGGATTGGATCAGGGCTATCTGGCCAGCCGCCCGGGCACCCGCATGCACGACTTCTACGACCCGGCCGATGTCGATCCCGGAGTCCTCGCCCACGACGAGAAGACCAAAGAGGTGTTCTCCCTGACCGAATATCCGGACGGGATGCTCTCCACCCTGCCCGGCATGTCGAATTTCATCAACGTCCCGGTTCTGGTGACCGTCGGCAGCCGCGACCGGATGCTCTGCGGTATCAACTACGCGAGCTGCGCGAATACGGCCACCCTGCAGGCCGAGGAAGCCCCGTTCTTCGCTCCCGCGGCGCGCCTGCGCACCTTCGTGCTGCCGGGCAGCGGCCACGCGCTCAACCTCGCCCGCAATACCGTCGACTACCAGCACGCCGTCATCGACTGGGCGAATTCCACCATCGGGAAGTAGTCACCGCGCGGGACCGTCGGCCCGCATCCCCGACAGGGTCCATCGCACCAGTGTCGGGAAATCCCGGTCTATGCGGGCGATTTCGGCCTCGGTGTCTGCGGTCCGGTCGGGATCGAGCAGGGCTCGTACCGCGACGACGGCGTGGTTGATGGTCAGGGTCGCCAGCCCGCGGCAGCCGGCCACCGCCAGCTCTCGCGGAAACCCTTCCCGCAGCGCGGCTTTGATGAGTTCGCCCACGTAATCGGCGACCGCCTTGCGGTCGTCCATGGACATCAGCTGGGTCAGATGCGGATGGGCGCGCAGCGCGGCATCCAGTGCCAGACTCCAGTGCAGCGCGGTGTCCTCCCAGGTGCCGCGCTGCTGGAATTCCAGTCGCAGCCGGGAGAAGTGGCGAGCGACCAGTGCCCTGGTCAGCTGGTGCCGGCCACCCACCTGCTGATACAGCGTCTTGGTGGAGATGCCGAGGTCTTTGACGAGTCGGTGTGCGTTGAGCGCCGCGAGCCCTTCGGCGTCGAGCAGTTCCAGTGCTCGCGCGTAGATATCCTCGGCGGGAATCAGCGGCTTCGCCATATCGTGTCCGGTGCGGATCAGCGGGAGCGGATCAGTATTTGAGCGCGCCCCCGTCGACGGCGATCTGGCTGCCGGTGATCGCGATCGAGGTCGGTCCGGCCAGCCAGGCCACCACATCGGCGACCTGTTCGGCGGGCATGAATCCGCCGCCGCTGCCGTCGGGGTTCTTCAGCGGCACGGGCGGGAAACTGGGCAGGAAACCGGGGTGTTTGCCGAAGATCTCGGCCATCGCATCCGGTTCGATCATGGGGGTTTCCACCGAATACGGATGGATCGAGTTGACCCGGATGCCGAACTCCCCCGCCTCCAGCGCCAGTGTGTTGGTGAGCGCGACCAGACCGTGTTTGGTCGCGGCGTAGTGGCCGTTGCCGGGTGTGGCCTTCAGTCCGGCCGAGGAGCTCACGACGATGATCGATCCGCCGTTACCCGCCTCGATCATCGCCGGCACCGCGGCCCGCAGGGTGCGCCAGGTGCCGGTGAGGTTGACGTCGATGACGGTGTTCCACTGCTCATCGCTGAGCTCCCACAGCCGCCCCCAGGTGAGCACACCCGCGTTGGCGACCACGATATCGAGCCTGCCGAACTGGGTGATCCCGTCCGCCACCAGAGTTTCCAGCGCTGATGAATCGCGGGTGTCGACCACCCGGGACAGCACCTTCGCGCCGAGTTCCTCCACCAACCGTGCGGTCTCGGCGAGCTCGGCCTCGGTGGCCGCCGGGTAGGTGATGGTCGGCGATGCGGGTGCGCAGATATCGATCGCGATGATGTTCGCGCCCTCGCTCGCCAGCCGCACCGCGTGCGCGCGGCCCTGGCCGCGTGCGGCGCCGGTCACCAAGGCGACCTGCCCCTGGAGTGTGTCGGTCCGGTTGGTCACAGTAATCCCGTTCTCCGCGTTCACGGTTCGTCGGCACAATCCGGCACTGCCACTTCGCCCGCACCGGCACCTTAAGAAAATGTTATTTTCTGAAGCGAACCTAGCCCCGCGACACGCTCGGACGCAAGACCCGGTCGACGTGCCGAACCCCGCGAAGGATGACGAGCATGACCGACGTTCCCGATTGCGTGTACGTGCCCGACGGCGAACGGTACGTCCCGACGTCGCTGGCCCGCGGGCCGTGGGGCGACTTCATCAGCGGTCAGTACGTGGGCGGATTGATGGCGGCCGCGATCGAACGCCGCATCGACGACGCCGACCTGCATCCGGCGCGCCTGACCGTCGACCTTTCCGCCCGGACCGCACTCGAACCGGTCACCGTCCGCACCACGGTCCGGCGGGAAGGGGCACGGCTCCGGCTCATCGATGCCGAGATGATCCAGGGTGAGAGAACCGTCGCCCACGCCCGCTCGGTCTATCTGCGCCGCGGCGAACAGACGCCGAACGAGGTCTGGTCCACTCCCGTCGAGATGCCGCCGATGCCGCCGATCCCGGAGACGCCGCAGGACGGTGCCACCAGCCACGGCGAAATCTTCAGCGCCGACCACCCCGGAGAGCCCGGTGCGGATCTACGGATCTGGCAGACCACGGGCCAGAAATTCATCTGGCTCACCTACATCACCCCACTGATCCGCGGCGAGAAACTGACGCCGTTCGTCCGGGCCGCGCTGGTCGCCGATTCCTCCAGCGCCATGGTCAATTACGGCACGACCGGGCTGCATGTCATCAACGCCGACTACACCGTGACACTGTCCCGTCTGCCCGAAGGCCCGTCGATCGGGGTCGCGGCGATGACACAGTCCAGCGATGCCGGCATCGCCAGCGGTTCGGTCTTGCTCTTCGACGGCAACGGCCCGATCGGGAACGCGGTAACCGTCAGCATCGCCAACGGCGGGTTCCGCCCGCACACTCATTCCCCCGAGTGATCTGGTACCGCAGGTCGCAGCGCCGTTCGATGGCGGCCGGTCTACGATGCCAGTATCTCCCGAGGAGGTCTGACGATGGCCTACGACAAGGTACTTGCTGATCGCGTGCGAGAGGCGCTCGAGACCAATCCCGTGGTGCGCGAAGTGAAAATGTTCGGTGGGCTGTCGTTCATGGTCAACGACAAGATGGTTGTCGCGGTGCGAAGCGACCATGGCCTGCTCGTACGGGTCCACCCCGACCGGGTCGACGAGCTGCGGACGATCGACGGCGCACAGATCGCCACGATGGGCGGCCGCACGATGCACAAGGGATGGTTGTCGGTCAGCGAAGAAGCGGTCGCGACGCCGGAGAGACTCGACTTCTGGATCGAAACGGCGATGGAATACAACGACAGCGAAACCAGCGAAAAGCGGCCCCGGAGTTGAATTTCCGCGGCAGCTCCTGTCTAACGCACCGGGTCATGAACGGGGAACCCGAGTTGCTCGGCAACCTGCTGCATGGTCTTGTCGTGCGTAACAACGATGAGTTCATCGAGCCCGCACCGCAATGCGGACGCGAGGTGTATCGCATCGAGCGTGCGGATATGCGAGATTATCGCCTCGGCCTCGGTCAGCACCGCATGGTCCATGGGGACGATGTGCACGTAGTCGATGATCTGATCGCGATCCGATGTGGGCAGTCCCTCACGGCGCAGGACCCGCGTGATCTCGGTGCGCAGGAGTCGGGAGGAAATGACCCGATCGGACTCGTTGGACGTGGTCCGGTCGAACCAGGCCGCCGATTCGGGTGAATGGCCCAGAATAATTCTGACGGCGACCGAGCTGTCGAGATAGTAATCGGTCACCAATCGCCCTTTTCGGACTCCAGCAGCTCGTCGATCGTGGCTGCGGACCGAAGCTCGTGCCGCACAATCGCACTCGTGTGCGCGCCACCCGCTCGCCGTGGCGGAACAATCTGAGCGGACGGCACCTGCGGGACGATGAAGCCAATCCGCTGGTTGTGCTTCGTCAGCTCGTAGACTTCGCCGGATTCCACGTCAGCGACCATGGTCGACGGGTTCTGACGCAGTTCACCTACGGAAATGCTCTTCATGTTGTCATGCTATCGAAATTGTCTACCCCCATCTACAATCGGCGCGTCGGCGTCGAGGTAGACGTCCGGTCAATCACCCCTGATGAGCGTTTACCGCGAGCAGCTGGGTGAGCGCTGATTCCGAAGGCGTGCTACTACGCGAGGCCGGTCGGCTGGCTGGAATCGCCGGTGCCGCCCGAATAATAGTTAAGCAGATGCTTGACTATCTGTTGCCTCAGCGCGATAGTTAAGTACATGCCTAACCAATCCGAGCCGGATCCGATCGGCCGCGTGTTCTCCGCGATCGCCGATCCGACCCGCCGCGCGATCGTCGAACGATTGGTGCGCGGTCCGGCAACGGTGACGGAAGTGGCCGCGCCGCTGGCGATGTCGCTGCCCGCGGTGATGCAGCACCTGCAGGTGCTGGAGGCGGCCGGTGTGATCGTGACAGAGAAGGTCGGCCGGGTGCGTAGCTGCCGGGTCGAACCCGCAGCGCTGCGCGCGGGCGAACAGTGGCTGAGCCGGCAGCGTACGGATTGGGAACGGCAGCTCGATCGACTGGATGACTATCTGCAGGAAGGGAAATAATCATGTCTGTCACGCACGCGACCTTCACTCTGGAACGCCGCTACAACGCACCGATCGATCGCGTCTTCGGCGCGTGGGCCGCACCCGAGGCGAAGGCCCGATGGATGGCCCGAGGAGCCCAGCACACAATGGATTTCAGCGTCGGCGGACTCGAGGTCGTGCAGGGGTTCGACGGTGAGGGGCGACCGGTGAGTCACGAGAGCCGCTATACCGAAATCGTCCCGAACGGGCGAATTCTCACCATGTCGACACTCCGCACCGGGGACCGGCTTTCGACGACGTCGGTCACCAGCGTCGAGTTCGAACCCGACGGTGACGGCACCCGGATCACCCTCACCGAGCACGGCATGTACCTACCCGGCCAGGAGCGGCCCGAGTGGCGCGAGCACGGCACATCCGAGCAACTGGACGCCCTCGCCCTCGAGTTCGACGCGGTCGGCGAGGCGGAGGATAAATAGTGTCGGGTGGCCGGTACCTGGCGCTGGTGGACCGTTTCGGTCGATGAGTTCGCCAGGCCCAGCTCGTCTGTAGTTCTGCACCTCGCCTTGGACCCGACGGACACCACGATGGAGGATCGATGGACGAAGCAATGCTCACGGCGCTGATCGCCGACCAGCGCCGGGACTTGGCGGCGACGCTGGGAGCATTACGGCCCGACCAATGGCACGCGCCGTCGCTGTGCGAGGGATGGCGCGTGCGTGATGTGGTGGCCCATATTGTTATGCCGTTCCGTTACTCGACAGGCAAGTTTATCCTCGAAATGGTCCGTGCCAGAGGGAAATTCAATGTGATGGCCATGCGGTGCGCTCGCCGCGATGCCGATGAGCTCTCCACCGGAGAGTTGGTGGACGCGCTGGCCGACAACGTCAACCATGCGTGGAAGCCGCCGGGCGGCGGCCTGGCCGGCGCGTTGTCGCACGACGTGATTCACGGCCTGGATATTACGGTCGCCCTCGGTCTCGATCAGCCCGTGCCCGACCAGCGGATCCGTGCCGTCCTGGACTCGACGAAGCCGCGCAGTATCAGGTATTTCGGCGCTGATCTCACCGGTGTCCAGTTGCGCGCGGACGACCTGGACTGGACCTACGGCAGCGGCGAACCGCTGACCGGCTCCGCCCAGGACCTGCTGCTGGTGCTGTGTGGCCGGACGTTGCCGCCCGGTCACCTGACGGGCGAGCCGAGATCGAGGTTCAGCCGGCAGTAGGTGAGTTGCCGGCCGGGCCGGAGAGTATCAGCGCCAGATGGTCCCCCATCCACGTTTCGTAGGCCGCGGCGCTCCAGCCGCAGCGGCGCATCAATCGGTCGGCGGTCTCCGGGCTGGTGAGGGTCCATACAGCATCGATGACCGTCTGCGGTGTCAGTCCCTCCGGCAGCCCGTGTCGATCGAGCACCGCCGTCACCACATGTGTATTGCCGGTTCGCCGTTCGTGTTCGATGGTGGCCGCGAACTCGGCCAGGGCCGGATCCGCCCCGGTGTGCGCCAGCACCGCCGAGAGCAATGGGCCGACCCGCTCGTAGATCGCGCGCGTCCAGGCCGCATAGGCGCGCGCGTGCGCGGCCGCGTCGGGCGTGTCGCGCATGGCGAGGAATTCGGGCCGCTCACTCATGGGCACATCGGAGTCGTCACCGGCCAGCACCGTGTCGTAGGTGGCCTTGAGTACCGCAGCCTTGCCGCCCACCGAGTTGTAGACCGTCTGCGGACTCACACCGGCCGCTCTCGCGAGGGCGGTAACGGTCATCGCCGCATATCCGGAGGTTGTGAGCAGGCGTTCGGCGGCCGACAGGATCCGTCGACGGGTTTCGCGCGCGGCATCGAGGCGGGCGGAATTGTCGTAGCTGCGAGGCCTTGTCATGGCGCCATGATATTCATTAGAATCTAATTCCATTAGAACTCCATTCCAATGAATCGAGATGGTTCCCATGGAGAACCCCGCCCTGCCCGCCGCACTCGCTGTCTTCGATGCCATCAACCGCGCGGACCTGAGCGCCCTGCCCGAACTGGTCACCGACGACTTCATCGATCACGGTTCACCGTTCCCCCTGCCGCCGGGCCCCGAGGGGTACCGGCGCATCCTGACCTGGGTCACCCGGGTGCTGAAGATCCGCTACACGGTCATCGATGTCATCCAGACCGAGGACCGCATCGTGCTGCGGGCCGAAGCGAGCGGGCACGGCATCGAACCGCTGCACGGTGCCGCCGCGGTCGGTAAGCCGTACACGATGTCGACCATTCACATCTACCGCACCGAAGGTGCCCGGCTGGCCGAGCACTGGGGCGTCCGCGACGAGATCGGTGCGATGGTCCAGGTCGGTTCGATACCGGCACCGGATCCTTCCGCACTCGACCTCGCCGAGCAGCTTCCCGCACCGACAGTGGCGTAGCCGCTACCGAACCTCTTCCGCCACAACGGATATGGCCCCACCTCAACTGTCCACTGATGGGAACAGTGGTTTTTGATACCGGATGACGGCGATGTGATCATGGTTGCGGAATGGGGATCCGCCAGCGCCCGGAAGCGAAGCGATGACCAATGAGGCCGTTGCCGCCATCGTCGCCGTCACCGAGAAACTGAGAGCAGATCTGCCCCGCATCGGCAGCGCGGTGGGCGACAGTGCGATACGCGTCGGCGCGGGATTGAAGACGGTCGGCGGTCGACTCCGCGCCGCCGAATTCGATGCCGGATCGGTGATCCGGAAGGTCGGTCCCGGACACCCTGGACCGGGGCAACTCGAACGGTCGCACCCGTACCTATCGGAATCACTGCTGCGCGACGACCTCGATGTCGGTGCGGCTGATCCCACCCATCTGACCACCGCGACCGCCAAGATCGACCGCTACCTCGGTTCGCACGGCGACGTCCAGGTCTTGATTCGGCGGGCGAAACCGGGCAGCGATATCGTCGCCGCGGCACGGGATCGGGTCTATCGGAACGCCTACTGGTGGCGCGAATTGACCGCTGACGAGCGCGAAGCCATGATCCGGGAACATCCGTTCCACATCGGAAATGCCGACGGCATACCGTATTTCGTCCGCGACCGTGCGCTGCGGCTGCACATTCGGCGGGAACTGGAGTGGCATCTGCACGGCACACCGCACCCGGAATCGGTTGCCGGCGCGCTACGTAGAGACCAGCGCATACCCTTGGAGAATTTGCAGCACGTGCGAGATCAGCTCGCCACTATCGAACGCGAGGTCGCCCCGAACAGCCCTGTGCAGCTCACCAGATGCGAGCCGAACGCATTCGGCGGGAAGGGCTCGATCGAGTTCTCGATCGGCGACGCCGACCGAGCACCGTTGGTTACCAGGCAGATCGGCGGTTTCGGCACCACCCTCGAATCCTCGGAATTCCGTGCCAGGGTGACTGTGAAACAACACGACATGTGCGAACGGGTACGCCCGGATCTGCCGCACGCCACGATCAACGATATCGGGTATTCGGCGCCGATGACCATTCCACAGGTGATCTCGCCGCGCATGGCCGAAGCGGGCGGTGACCTCGTGGCCCACAATGCCTCCGCATACCGCGCCACTCGAGAGGTATGGGCGAAATATGGTGGCGCCGACGAACCTGAGCTCATGAACCTTGCCGGCTTCAGCTTCGGCACCACCACAAGCTGTTTCGCCGGTGCGGGCGAACGGCTGAAGGATGTGATCGATCAGGTGGTATTGGCCGCGCCGCCCGGAGCCGGCCCGATGCTGCACGCTTCGGAATTCGGGATCGGGGCCGACAACGTCTACGTGCTGGCGGCCAGCGACGACCCCATCACTCACCTCGGCTCGGCCATACCTGGGCGGAACGGACGCTTCCTCGGCACCGGTCTCGGCCTCGATCCGGCGAATGAGGCGTGGGGCGGGGTGCGAGTCGCGGCCGAGCGGCCGCCGATTCTCGAGACGATCAAGCGCCTCAACCCGGTCGACGCCCACTACGGCTACTACGCACCCGAGGGAGACGGGCTCGGCAATATCGCCAAGATTCTCACCGGTCAGGGGGCGGAGGTGTCCCGAGTCCCCGCGCGTCCGCTCGGGCAGCCCGCGACCTGGCGCAACTGGATCCGCACGCCGGTCGAGGATCCGGAAGCGGCTCGGCGAGCCGGACTTGTTCGAAGTGAACTTGCCGAGGGTGAATTCGCCGACTGACTCCGGGCTCCCAGCATCGGCTGTGCCAGATGGTCGAGACCAATTCACTTCTGGCCCATGAAATCTCATTCGCGGACGGTAGCCGCCCCGAAGTCGACGACCCGGAGAAATGATCATGGTCCGGGCTGGTGGGCCGGTACCTGGCGCTGGTGGATCAGGCAGGTGACGTGGTGGATTCCCGCCGCGTCCAGGTCGCCGCCAATCCTTCGCGCGCCGAAAGGTATTGCGGAGTCCAGCCGGTCTCTCGGAGGCGGGCGTTGGATACGCGGAGTGAGCGGGTGAGCGAGGTGAGGCGATCACCGCACAGCAATGCCGCTCGGCCTGGGATGCGGACGTATCGGCGCTGGCCGACGGCTATGGCCAAGGCGTCGGCGTAGTCCCGGTGCGTCAATGGTTCGTCGTCGACAGCGTTGTACACGCCGGCGGGCGCGGTGAGTACCGAAACCACCGCTGCCGCTGCATCATCGAGGTGGATGGACGAGATGTACGCATCGGGACTGCCGAACATCGGCGCGACTCCGGACCGGGCAGCGCGAAGCATCTCGAGGCTGTGCGTTGCTGTCGGGCCGTGAAAGAGCCCGAACCGCAGCACGATTCCGGTTCCTCCCGCCTCGGTGAACCGCCGCGCCGAGGCTTCAGCGGCATGATTGCCCGCCGAGATCCGGTAATACTCGACCGGCGCCGATTCGTCCAGCCACCGCGATCCGCCGTCGCGGTAGATCATGCTGACCGACTCTTGTACCAAGACAGTGACATTCGCGGCGCATGCGGCATCGACCACCGCGGCGGAGCCCTCACTCCGTATCCGAGCGCACTCCCGCCACGAACGATAGAACGGGAACATGAACGTAGACGGCAACGCGGATGCCAGATTCACGACCGCGTCGTGGGCGGCGAACGCGTCGCACAGTCCGGCGCGGTCGAACAGGGAGACCGTGACCGGCGTGGCACCGGCCGCGGCGGCGCGGGCGGCTTTATCCGGTGTTCGTACCAGAGCCGTCACGGCGTGACCGGCCGCCGCCAGTGCGGAGACGACCGGCACCCCGATCGCACCTGTCGCCCCGGTGACGAAGATCCGCACACCGAAATTATACTACTACTTGTAGTAGTCAGGTATGGCACACGGTGAACTCCATCCACCCCCGGCGTGAAAGTTGAAACTTCCAGCGACCTCGCCATTTCTGCTGTCAATGGCTAGCGTGCAGGGGTGGGAGAGACCAAGTCGTGGCGGCAGATGCGCGATTGGCAGGTCGGACTGCTCGAGCGTGCTACCGGCGCCACCCTCGGGACGTGGAATGCCCGGGTGCGCGAAGCGGGCCTCGCGGACGAGGCGGCGCTGCGAAACTGGCTACGGCAACGCGGGGTCACCGGATATGCCCAGATGCTGCTGGTGCACGAGCGGTTCGGCTACCCCGAGTTTTTCACCAGGACCGGCGAGGAACTCATCGAAGGGCAGTACGCCGACCGGCCGGCGCTGCGCCCGCTGTTCGACACGGTGATCGCACGGCTGCCCGAGGTCGGTGATGAGGTGACCGTGCAGGCGCGCAAGATGTATGTTTCGCTGCTGACCCCGCGGCGAACCTTCGCCGTGGTGGCCGCCGACACCAAGAGCCGGGTGGACATCGGGTTGCGGTTGGCCGACCCGGTCGATAACCGACTGCTGCCCGCCGGAAATCGTTGGAGCGGGGCAATGACCGCGCGTTTCCCGCTCACCGACGTCGGGGACGTCGACGAGGTCGTGAGATGGCTTCGGCAGGCCTACCGGGACAACGAATAGAAACGACCCCCGGCGTTGCGGGGGTCGTTTCCTAGTAGCGGGGACAGGATTTGAACCTGCGACCTCTGGGTTATGAGCCCAACGAGCTACCGAACTGCTCTACCCCGCGTCGACATCGACTACTGTACCGAGCGCTTCCCCGATACACCTAATCGCCTGCTGAAGGGTATTTTTGTGCGGAGTGGCGGATAGTCAGTCGGGCGCGATGGCGGGTCCGGGCTGCGCCCGATCGCCCTCCACGCCGTCCTCATGGGCCATCCAGTGCACGAAGCGGTGCAGCGGATACATCGCGTCGTGCGGGTTGCCGATGGTGGACGGCCCGGCCTCGCCGAGATGTACGACCCGCTGCGCTCCCCCGCTGGCGAGCCGGTCGCGGTAGTCGGCCATGCGGTCGAACGGGTAGAAGCCGACGGTCTGGGTGGCGACGTTGACCCATTTGACGGCGTCGTCGAGGGTGTCGACGCGAATGACGTTGGCGGTCTTGTTGATCGGGTGGAAGTCGACCGGTTCGTCGGAGCGGATCACCACGCCGGTGCCGTCGGTGCGGCCCCAGACGGCGAATTCGTCGTCGAGCATGGTGAGGGTGTCGATCTGTTCGCGCAGTTCCGGATCCAGCGGCCGGGTATCACCGGAATCGGCTGCCTTGGTGGTGATGTGGGCGTGCAGCCGCTCGCAGAATGTGTCCACGCGCGCCTGCGTGCCCTCGACGTAGAGGTATCGGCTCGCCACGCACGCCTCCTGGTTCAGGACCATGACATCGGTGGCGGCGAGTTCGGCTGTGCGATCGATGGTTTCGTCGTCGATGAGGGCCTGCGCGCCGATCATGGAGACGGAGGTTTTGGGGTCGAAGGACACCAGCTGAAATCCGGGGCCGAGATATTTGACCACATTGTCGATCGCCGATCCCCCGCCCCAGGCGACGATCTTGTCGAAGTACTGCGGCCGGTACAGCACCCGCTCCACCGATTCGTCGCCGCCGCGCCAGTACATGGCCGACATGGACCGCACGATGGGATGGTCGGGATCGATATCGGCCATGGTCCGCAGGATCGCGACCGTCGTGAACGGATCGCTCGAGGACATCTTGAACAGGTTGACGGCCTTGACCATCGCACCGTGCGCGATCGACTTCACCGCCACCCCGGGCGAATTCCCGGGCAGTACGTGGATCAGGCGGGGCGCGAACGCCCGCACGAAACTCTTGCGGCCGGTGAAATCGCGTTTGGGCACCCATTCATCCAGGGCTTTCGGGTCCGGGAAGTTCTGCTCGACGACCGCCCACAACAGCCGTTTGTCCAGGTAGGCCGAGGCCGCGGCGACCTGCCCTTCCAGCACCGAGCGCGGCAGGATGTGGGTGGCGGACATCCGGTCGACGCAGTCGGCGACGAACGGGTTCTTCGGGTCGCGGATGCGTTCGCCGGTCTCGACCAGGAAATCGATGATCTCGGCCAGCGGAACATTCAGCAGTGGCGGCACGTCCGGCCGCGGATGCACCGCGCGATCGAGTGCGACCTTCGGGGTGGCGAACATGACCCCCAGATCGCGTGAACGGTGGGACATCTCCTTGCCCTCGACCAGCTCTCCGCGCAGGAAGAACGGTGCGGACACGACTGGAACGGTTTCGATGGTCGTCATGCCAGTCCTCGTACGTAGGCGTCGACGGTGCCGGCGCAGCCGATTTTGTCATCGCCGGCGGTGAGGTCGGCGTAGCGGACGATGGTGTTGCGGATCGAGGGGCTCGCGGCCCCGCACGCGCACGGATCGAGGTCCAGGCAGATCTTGTCGCCGGTGATGACCCCGCCCCAACGCCCGTCGAGAGACAGATCGAAAAAGCCCGCGCGTCCCTCGATTTCACCCGATTCGTGCGGGAGCATCGTCTCGCCCGTCTCGTCCAGTACGAACGGCACCATCCACGGCGGCACGTGGTAGCGATCGCCCTTGCGGCACTTGGGCATTCCCGAGTTCAATTCCTGCATCGAGTAGTTCTGGAAATCGTGTTCGGCGGGGATGTTGAAGGTTTCGTGGACGAACTGCTGATAATCCTCCGGCAGTTGCGCGCGCTTGAGGCCGCCACCGACATACAGGCAGTTGTCGGGGTGAAAGTCCTTGGCGGAGTAGCCCATCTCGCGCACCAGCTTGGCAGTGTTGTAGAGGGCGTTCCACATTCCGGAGATGTAGAGTTTATCGGCCCGGTGTTCGATGAGTGCTTCGGCAGCGCTGGTCAGGGCGTCGTCGAGGTTCTGCTGGCGTTCGGCGGAGGTGCGTTCGAATTGCGCGATCTCCTCGGGGAGGGCGGTGCCGTCGGCGATTTTCTTGCGCAACACCACCATCGAGGTGAGGGCGCCGACGGTCAACGGGGGTACCGGTAGGCGGAACCGCTTCTTGTCCGGGTCGCCGAAGGCCGCCTCCTGCGCCTGGCCGATGATGATGTTCTTCGGGACCGCGGCGGTCACCGCGACACCCATCATGCGGCGATCGCGACCGGGGCGAACTCCCGAACCCCAGGAGAACACGTTCACGGTGTCGATGCGGGACCAGTCCATATCGCGCTCACTGGCCAGGAGCATCGCCGATTTTCCGGTGGTGCCACTGGAACAGGACACATAGTGCCCGGCGGCCTGCAGCCGCTCGATCCACTCGTCGATGCCGCCCAGATCGTTGGTCTCGATGGGGGTGATCGGATACGGCGAGACCGTGCTCAGCCATTTGCCGAGCCGATCCCAGCGCTCGTTGACCAGGAAACTCTCCGGATAGGACTTGTAGACGGTGTGCGGGAACAGCAGCGGGACCATATCGGCGCGATCGCGAATATCGGTGACCGATGCCTCCGTGGCGCGGTGGTCGAGCAGTTTGATGCGTTCGCGGCGCTCGTGGAAGCGTTCACCCAGGGCCTGAGCCTGTTTGGCACGCAGATCCGCGTGCGAGTGGTCGAATCGATCGGGCGCGTCGACCAGGCCGAGCAGGTCGTCGAGGGCTGAGCTCACTGCGGCATCGTCCTTCCGTGTATCAGAGCCAAAAATGGCGACTCATGCGTATCATTATGGGCATGCGGCTGCGGAAAGTCCAGGTAATCGGGAGGCGAGGTTGACAACCGCCGAACGTCCCGGTGCCGGACGCCCCACCCGGGAGCAGGCGCAGGCCCGCCACGAGCAGTTGCTCGACACCGCGCTGGACCTGTTCCTGGACAACGGTTTCGAGCAGACCACCATCGAGGCGATCGCCGCCGCGCTGGGCATGACCAAGCGCACCGTCTACGCCCGCTATCGCGATAAACCGGCCCTGTTCCGGGCCGCGGTGCAGCGCGCGATCGAACGTCAGGTGGTGCCTGCGGAGGTTCTCCAGTCGCTGGACCGCGGTGATCTGCGCGAAACCCTGGAGGGGATCGGTCGTTTGCGGATCCGCCAGGTGATGACACCCAACGGGCTGCGCCTGCAGCGCATCATCAACGCCGAGGGCTACCGGTTCCCGGAGATCTTCGACGCCAATCTGCGGCAGAGTGCGATCCCGGTGATCGATTTCGTGACCGGACTGCTCGACCGGGCGGTCGCGGACGGAACCATCGCACCCACGAATACGGCGCTGGCCTCCTCGTCGTTCATGAGCATGGTGGTCGGCGGGCAGGTGCGAGCGATCGTCAGCGGGACCATGCCCA
>JAFMQT010000567.1 GCA_017354515.1 Nocardia sp.
GGCATGAGACCGGGCGCGGGCGACCGCTCATCTTCCTGCCGGGCTTCGGCGGACTGGGCTCGCGCATGCTCGAGTACGGCCCGCCGGCCCGGATCGCCGAACACGGATATCGCGTCCTGCTGCCGGATTTCCGGGGCCACGGGGACAGCGCGACACCGAACCAGGCCACGACGTTCTCGCCGGATGTACTCGCCGAGGACGGGCTCGCGCTCATCAGCTTTCTGGGGTTCGACAATGGTGATTACGATCTCGCGGGATACTCACTCGGCGCGCGGATCGTGGTGCGCATGCTCGCGCGAGGCGCCGAGCCGGGCCGCGCGGTCGTGGCCGGGCAGGGACTGGCGAAGGTCAGCGGCCCGCAGCAGGGCGGGGCGAATCATCGCGTACTGACCGCGATCGTCAACGGAATCGAGATCGAACCGGACTCGCCCGATGCGCGAACAGCGCACGCGCTCTCCATGTCCGGCGCCGAACCCCGGGTGCTGCTGGGGGTGCTCGACTCACTCGTTCCGACATCCGAGCGTGTCCTGTCTCGGATCCGGATCCCCACGCTCGTCGCGATCGGCGATCAGGACGAGCGCACCGACGCCGACCGGTTGGCAACGCTCCTACCCAGCAGCCGCTTCGTCCGCGTTCCGGGTGATCACGCGGGCGCGCTGGTCGCGCCCGAACTCACCGCCGCGATCGTCGAGTTCCTGTCCGAGGAATAGCTCAGCGCAATCATCGAAGTGACCCGGCCTGATTTCTCGTTTGCGCAAATTGACATTTTATGGCCGCTCCGCCGCACCTTTACCGTCGATTTCATGGAATGGAGCTTTCGGTCGGCCGTCGAACTCGCGGCCGCATTGCGTGCCGGTGAGATCACCTCGGTGGAACTGACCGACGAAGCGATTGCCGGTATCGAGCGGGGCGACACGGTGATCAACGCGATCTGTGTGCGGACCTTCGACCGTGCGCGGGCCGCCGCACTCCGTGCCGACCAGGCGCGCGCCCGCGGCGAGGACCGGCCGCTGCTCGGCATACCGGTGACGGTCAAGGAGTGTTTCAACATCGCCGGGATACCCACGACTTGGGGGATGCCGCCACACAGGAACTATGTTCCAGTGCAGGACGCGGTACAGGTATCGCGCCTCGAAGCCGCAGGCGCGGTGGTGCTCGGTAAGACCAATGTTCCGCTGGGACTGCAGGATATCCAGAGTTTCAACGAGATCTACGGAACCACCAGCAATCCATGGGATCACGATCGCACCTCGGGTGGTTCGTCCGGTGGATCGGCTGCGGCCCTGGCCGCCGGATTCGGCGCGCTGTCCATCGGCTCCGATATGGCCGGTTCGCTGCGCACCCCCGCGCACTTCTGCGGTGTCTTCGCCCATAAGCCGACACTCGGGCTGGCGCCGGCTCGTGGCATGGTCGCGCCGCCCGCCCCGCCGCTAGCTGTCGATCTCGACCTCGCCGTCGTCGGGCCGATGGCTCGCACCGCCGGCGACCTCACGCTGTTGCTCGACGTCATGGCCGGTCCGGACCCGCTCACCCTCGGCGTAGCGTATGACCTGACACTGCCTCCGCCCCGTCACGAACGACTACGCGACTTCCGGGTCTTGGTCCTCGACGAGCATCCGCTCATCGGGACCGGGGTCGCCGTGCGGGCTGGAGTGAATCGGGTGGCCGACGCGCTCGCCGACGGCGGCGCCCGCGTCGAACGGCGCAGTCCGCTGCTGCCCGATGTGACCGAAGCCGCCACGCTCTTCACGGAGTTGCTGTTTTCGGGCTCCGCCGCTTACTTTCCCGTCGATGAGTACGAGCAGTTGCGCAGCCGCGCAGCAGAACTGAAATCCAGCGACGCGAGTTTGGACGCGACCCGATTGCGCGCGATGGTGTTCAGCCACCGCGACTGGCTGGCGGCGAACAACCGTCGCGAGCTGCACCGCGAAGGCTGGCGGCGGCTGTTCGCCGAATTCGATGTCGTGGTGTGCCCGATCACGCCGACTCCCGCGTTCGCGCACGACCACAACCCCGATCTGCTGGGCCGCCGAATCGACATCGACGGTGCCGAATACCCGTACTTCGACCAGCTCGTCTGGGCCGGACTGGCGACCATGCCCGGCCTCCCCTCCACCGCCGTACCGGCCGGCCACTCCCCTGAAGGTCTGCCGGTGGGAGTGCAGATCATCGGTCCGATGTTCGAGGACCGTACTCCGCTGCGGCTGGCCGAACTACTCGAGCCGAAGATCGGCGGGTTTCGGGCGCCGACGCGGGGCCTGCACCAGCACCACTCGAAGGCCGAGTAGCGCGCGGCCGCGATACTGCTACCTCGCCCGCACACATACCGGCCGACCTCGCGCGATCACGTCGTCTCGCCGTAAAAACTACGGATACCGGGGAGTAGTCGATCGATTCGCGGATTCTGCTGCGGGACAGGGGGGATCGGTGGTTGTGTTGGCGGCCGACGAGCCAGGACGGTCGGCAGTGGGGTATGACGCCGTCCCGCCCGGTCGGTAGGTTGTGCCACCGTTCGCTCGTCGCGAGCTCTCGAAATATGCGTCAAAGCAAGGGGATTCAGTTAGATGAGGTTAACCCGCACGGCCGGCCCGGGGCACGGGGATTTGTCATTGATCAGAGATATGACACTGGGGGACAGTGTTTTTCGGGCCACCGGATGCGATATCGGCCGGCCCGGGTGGCAGCGGCGGAGAGGGGCGATATGGGCTGCGAACATGCCGTGAGCTGCCCGCTTTTCCCGCTGCTGCGCGACAG
>JAFMQT010000035.1 GCA_017354515.1 Nocardia sp.
CGATAACCTTGCTGAGCACCACCGGTCCGGGTGGCGGAATGGCAGACGCGCTAGCTTGAGGTGCTAGTGTCCTACTAATGGACGTGGGGGTTCAAGTCCCCCTCCGGACACAGACACACGGGCGGTCGTGGGTTGGATTCAACCAGGACGGCCCGTGTTTCGTGGTTGTAGGTCAGTTTCAGACCCAACTCCCGATAGACATGCAGCTTGTCGACCGGGTCCGCATTTCTCAGGATGGCGACCAACCCGCCGAGCGAATCCACAATCTCTCGGATTTCGCCCCTGCTCAGCCGTCGACGCGCCGTGGCCTGTCCCTCCGATGCCGCGACCCTGAGGATTCCACGCCAACCTCGTCTCGTGCCCCAACGCGACGTCTTCGACATCGATCAGCCCCTCGGACTGTTCCGACAGTCCGAGGGCCCCGATGCTTTACGCGGCTCGTCGCGATGGCGTGTGGAGTGGACCCGCGACACCGCGAGCACGAGAACAAGCCAGATGTGCAGGTAATCGTGAGCGACCGTGGAACCACGCCTCCCCGACGACGCCGGCGTCACTGTCTTCAACGTCTTCACCGTCCGACCGGACAATCAGCAGGCGCTGATCGACTCCATCACCGCCAACGGCGATGTCTCCGACATTCCGGGCCTGCTCGGCATGCGCCTGTTGCGCAGCGCCGACGGCACCCAGGTTGTCAACCATATGCGCTGGGACAGTGCGCAATCCATGCAGGCCGCGATGCGCGACGACCCGCGCATCGCTGCCACCAAGAACCGGGTCGGCCAGTTGATCGAAGGCGCGAGCCCCGTCCGCTACGAGGTTGCCGCCGTCCTGAAGTAGAGCCCTCCTGTACCCGTCCAGCAGCGTTGCGTGCTCGCGGACGGTGCACGGACTCGGTTCAGAAGGTGTGGCGGGTCTGGATGAACGGGGCTCTGCCGAAGGTCAGGATTTTGGTGGGCAGGACGCGGAACACGATCGCATCACCACCCGTTCCTGCCGCTCCCCCCGCCGCTTCATGCGTGCGTTGCAGGCGGCCGTCGTCAACTCGGTACCGCCACTGGCCATCCCATTTGGTTGCCCAGGCGTCAGCGAGCCGCTGCAGGACGTGCGGGTCGGTGGCCGGTGTCGCGGTGCCCTCGACGACGATGTCCAGGCCGCGGTCCCACCGGTGCATCCGGTGGTCAGCGCCACGTGCGGGTTGCCGCGCAGGTTGTGGGCTTTTTGCTCGTCTTCTCCGGTCGCGAAGTAGATCGCGTCGTCGAGCCAGATCGCGACCAGTGGTGTGATGTGCGGGCGGCCACCGGCGCGGATGGTGGTGAGCCAGAATAGTTGCGCGCCTTCGAGTGTGGCCAGGGCGGTAGACCACGGGGTGGGTGTCGCGCCGGGCTGGCTGTATCGATGGTCGAGCGTGGTTGTCGTGTTCATCAGATCGGGTCCCGGTCGGCTAGTGGCAGCGATGGGCCGGTGCGTGTTCGGCTGTCGAGGTGGTGAGGGGCTCGGGGTGCCCGGTGGCCAGCCGGTGCCACTGTTCGATCGGACGCCCTTGCGGCCAGGCCGAAATCGGTTGCCACTGTGGCGATCCGGTGGCGGTGCGGACATTGGTGCAGCGCTGGGGCCACCGGTCCGGTGTGTCCTGCCAGGACTCCTGGCGTCCGTACACGGTCAGGTCCATCAGCGCGTAGCTGTGATCCATCGCTTCGACACCGCGCCGGGTGGTCCAATAGGTTTCGAAGACCCGCTCACCGTCACGCACATATGCCACGAGATGGAACAGGCCGAGTTCGCGTCCGGCGAGCAGACTTTCCAGCGACGGCTGGGCCGAATACCAGGGCATCTCCCAGCCCATGAAGTCGCGGTAACGGCGGCTGTCCGCATAACAGGCCTGCGGGTCGCCTCCCGGAGTGGAGACGTTACGTCCCTGGCACAGGACGGCGAACGTGACATCGCGCGAGTGCAGGTAGGACAGTCCGGTGACCTGGCTGGTGTAGAAGGTACAGCCTTCGCACTGTTCGGCCGCGGGGCGTCCCGGATTCCACATGAAATAGTAGGCGAGCAGCTGCCGGCGGCCTTCGAACGTGTCGAGCAGACTCACGGTGCCCTCGGGCCCCAGCAGCGGCAGTTGCCCGTCCACCTCGACCATCGGCAGCCGCCGACGTTCGGCGGCGATCGCGTCCCCTTCGCGGGTATGGGCCTTCTCCCGGATACGGAGGGTATCGAGCGCGGCCTGGAACGTGGCGCGGTCGACAGCCGGGGGCAGCGCGGCGGCGCCAGGGTCGGTCGGGTCGTCAATCATCGGGATCATCTCCTGATCGTGGTGTGGATCGAATGGTGGTGCGGGCGTGGGCGGTTTCGGCGAGCTGTTTGATCGCGACCAGGCGCCGGTCCCAGCGGGCGGCGAGGTCGGCCATGGCTCGGGTGGCGTGGTCGAGGCGGTCGGGCCGGACCCGGTACAGCACCTGTTTTCCCTGCTTGTGCCGCGTCACGAGCCCGGCCTGTTCGAGGACGGCCAAATGTTTGGAGACGGCCTGGCGGGAGAACGGCACCTGTGTGGCCAACCCGCTGGCGCTGACCTCGCCGCCGGTGATCAGCAGGTCCAGGATCCGGCGGCGCGACGGTTCGGCGACCGCCGACCACAGCACGTCCTCGGGTTCGGCTGTCATCGCCGGACGGCGAGAACGGCGGTGAGGCGGTCGAGGAACTCGCCCCACCCCTCGCGGTGCTCGTCGGTGTAACGCTGCTTGTCCGGCTCGGGCCATTCGCGTAGCTCATGGCCGCCTTCGACCACCCGAAGCCGGGTGCGCTCATCGCCTTCCGGTGTAAGAGTGAACTCGACGAGCATCGAATTACCGGTAACCGGCTCCTGATCGGCCGGATGGTTCCAGCGGAACGAGAAGCGCCGGGGCGGATCGACGGTCTCGACCACGACCGGCCCGCCCTGATCCCCGAAGCCCATATAGCCGTGTGCGCCGGGCTCGATCACAAGCTCGACGCGGTCGGCGAACCACAAGCTCATCTGATCCGGTTCGGCGATCGTTCGCCACACCACCTCGGCGGGCGCGTCGATCACAATCTCCCGTTCGATCGCCAATGCTGACATCGCTACTCCTCGGCGGACTACTCATGTGCAACCAAAGGTAGCACGTGATGACTTGTGCATGCAACAAATGGTTGCATACCGCCTTCGGTCTGCTCTCACGCCGCGATCTGATCGAATGTCCAGGTCAACGACGCCGTGCTCCACGGCCTCCCCCACGATTACACCCTCCGCGACGGGGACCTGCTGAGCATGGACATCGCCGCGCCCACAGCGAACACACCATCGCCATTACCGACGGCGAACCCCTCGTCCTGACCCGCCGGGCGGCGTGAAACGCGCGGTTGCTGCGGACGCGCGTGTACGACAACAGCTTTCGGCAGCACACTGGTCCTACACGCGACCTGAAAGCAACGCGCACATGCGACTGTCGCGTACTCGGCCCGCAGCGTCGGCCGTTGTCGGCGAACCGAACCGGTGGACATCGCCGGGTGAGACGTGACTCACGACGGGGTTGTTATTGGATCGCTCGTTCCGGTACGGTCGCTCCAATTGAAGCGAAACACGTGTTCAGCGTTGTGCCGGCCGGTTGCCGACGGAAGGGTGGTGAGGGGCTGTCGTGGCCAGACGCAGAGTGCATTCTGTCGATGATCTGCTCGATGTCGCCGAGCAGATCGTGACCAGTGCCGATCCGGCAGGGCTGACGCTGCGTAGTCTCGCGAGGGCCGCGGGCGCGGCGAACGGGACGATTTATCACGCGTTCAGCTCCAAGGACCAGCTGCTTGCCCAGCTGTGGCTGCGGGCCTGGTCTCGGCTCAACGAACTGATGGCCGAGGCGCACGGCGAGGTGCGCGATAGCGGGAGCGGTGTGGCTGCGGTCGTCGCGGTCGCGTTGGCTCCCGTCGCGTTCGTTCGCCGGTTTCCGGACAGTGCGCGGTTGTTCTTCGCCCAGCGTCGTGACCAGCTGTTCTCCGAGGACTTGCCACCCGATATCGAAGCCGAGCTCCGGGCCGTTCACAAGAGTTTCGTCGACCTGCTCATCACGCTCGCGAAGGGGGTATGGGATCGCGGTGACCGCGACGCGGTCGAGGCGATCGCGGTGTGTGTGGTCGACATCCCGACCGGCATTCTGCGGCGCCGGATCGTCGAGGGCCAGTTCGTCGACGAGGCCACCAGCCAGCGGCTCGAGGCGGCCGTGCGCGCTGTCGTAGCCCTTCCCCTTCCACCGCGTGTGGACAAGCCGCCACGTGTTGATGAGACGCCACGTGTTGATGAGACGAGGAGCAACTCATGACCGGCACCTCTGCCACCGCGGAGAGCACATGCGCGGCGACCGGGACGGCTGCGGTCGTGGACCGCGGCCCGCTGGCGCGGCCGTTCACGCTGCCGAACGGCTTCGTGATCGGCAACCGGCTCGCCAAGGCGGCGCTGAGTGAGGGGTTGGGTCGTAAGGATTACTCGCCGGGAAGCCGGATCGGCAACCTCTACGCCCGGTGGGCCGGTAGCGGTGTCGGATTGTCGATCACCGGCAACGTGATGGTCGATCGCACCCAGACCGGAGAGCCCGGCAACATCGTGGTCGAGGATCGTCGTGACTTCGATGACCTGGTGGCCTGGGCCGATACCGCCAAGGCGGGCGGGTCGAAGGTGTGGGTTCAGATCAACCACCCCGGCCGCCAGATACCGCGGACGGTCGGGACCGATCCGGTGGCGCCGTCGGCGATCGCGCTGCCCGGTTCGGCGAAGCTGTTCGCGACGCCGCGTGAACTCACCGCAGCCGAGGTCCGCGACATCATCGCGCGTTTCGCGACCACTGCCCGCGTGGTCACCGAGGCCGGTTTCGACGGTGTCCAGATCCACGGGGCACACGGCTACCTGATCAGCCAGTTCCTGTCGCCGTTGTCCAATCAGCGCACCGACGAGTGGGTTGGTACCGCCGATAAGCGGCACCGCTTCGTGCTGGAGATCGTCCGGGCGATCCGGGCCGAGGTCGGGACCGAGGTGCCGGTCGGTATCAAGCTCAACTCGGCCGACTTCCAGAAGGGCGGTTTCTCCGAGGACGAGTCGGTCGAGGTCGTGCACAAGCTCGACGACGAGGGCATCGACCTCCTCGAGGTTTCCGGCGGCACCTACACCAGTTCGGCGATGCTCGGCGTCGACGAGTCGTTGAAGGAGAGCACACGCAAGCGCGAAGCGTATTTCCTGGCGTATGCGGAGCGGGTTCGTGCGGCTCGTCCCGAGCTGCCGTTAATGCTGACCGGCGGCTTCCGCACCGCCGAGGGCATGGTCGAGGCGCTCGAGTCCGGCGCGATCGACCTCGTGGGCTTGGGGCGCCCGTTGTGCGTCCAGTCGGACTTCCCGGCCCGGCTGCTGGCCGGTGAGGTCGACGACAGCGTGGTGGTCCCGCATCGCACCGGCATCCGCCTGCTCGACAACCTCACCGAACTCACCTATTACAGCGTGCAGCTGTGGCGGATGGGTAACGGGAAAGCCCCGGCGCCCGACCGTCACCCCGTGCTCAACGTCGGCGAGTACCTGCTCCACAACGGGCCCGAGAGTCTGCGACCTGCACGCGCCTGACCAGCGACCCACAGCAGCGAGAGGAATCGTGATGCAGAAGATCGTCGTCACCAGGACCATCGAGGCACCCATCGGCGTGGTGTTCGCCGAATACACCGACCACGAACGCCTCGCCGACCTGCCGATGGTCATCTCGGCCAAGGTCGTCGTGCCCGGCAGGGCGGAGAAGAACGGGCTCGGCGCCGTGCGGGTCGTCAACGGTGGTGTCGTCGTGCTGCGTGAGGAGATCACCGCGTTCGAGCGGCCGAGGCTGATGGAGTACCGCATCCGCCAGTCGCGCCCGGCCTCGACGCATGAACTCGGCCGGGTCGAATTCACCGAGGTCCCCGACGGCACCCGCGTCACATGGACCACGGTGTTCGGCATCACGAACCCGATCCTGCGGAAGGTCGAGCCCGCCTTCTCCGTCGCGTTCCGGCTGATCTTCACCATGACACTCGACCAGGTCGCCAAGCGCGCGGTCGCGGCAGCGCGGAAGGGACGCTGACTCGTGATGTGGGGTGCGACCGTCGATCCGATGCGCCGGAAGTTTCAACTCGAGCGTGGGGTCGGCCGGTATATCGCCAACCCGGCAGTGCGAGCGTTGAGCCGTGCGGGCATCGACATCGTGATGCTGACCGAGCTGGAAACGACCGGCCGCAAGACGGGGCTGGCCCGCGTTATCCCCGTGGCCGCGTCGTTCGACGACGACGGCGCGTGGGTCATCTCCCAGCACGGCACCCGCTCGGGCTGGGGCGCCAACATCACCGCCGACCCCGAGGTACGAATCCGCCGAGGTAAGCAGTGGCGCACCGGACATGCTCACTTCGTGCACGATGACGATGTCGAGGCCCGTGCACGCTCGTTCAGCACCAACCCGATCGCCTCCGTCCTTGGGGCCGCGACGTTCGCTGCCCTGCAGACGACGCCGGTGTCGGTCCGCATCACCTTCACCGATCAATCGAGAGGACCTGAGTAGATGGCGCCCGATGTCCTGAGCCTGTGGAACAACGCGAAGGGACTGCCGTTCGGCAAGAAACTGTTCAGCACCGGATTGTGTTGGAAGGCGCCATATTTCGGTTCGATCTCGCCGGAATTCGAGGAACTGGCACCCGGTCGGGCGGTCGTGACGTTCGGCAACAGCCGCAAGGTGCACAACCATCTGGGCACGGTGCACGCGATCGCCTGCTGCAACGCCGCTGAACTCGCCGCCGGCACGATGACCGAAGTCAGCATTCCCAGCAGTCACCGGTGGATACCCGTCGGTATGACCGTGCAGTACCTGCGTAAGGCCACCACCGACCTTCGGGCGGTCGCCGAGGCAGCCTTGCCGGACGACACAGCGAGCAGCGGCGGATTCGACTGGACGATCCCGGTCCGCATCGTCGACACCCATGGCGTCGAGGTCGTCCACGCCGACATCACGATGCGTGTGTCCGAGAAACCGCCGCGTCGGTAAACCAAACAACCCGTCGAAAGGACCAGCCGTGAGCGAAGCAACGTGGCAGAAATCGGCCTGCATTCTGTGTGAATGCAACTGCGGCCTGGAGATCCAGGTCATCGCCGGCCGGCTGGCCAAGATCCGCGGCGACAAGGAGCACGTCTCCTCCCAGGGCTACACCTGTGAGAAGCCGCTGCGCCTGGACCATTACCAGAACAGCCGCGACCGGCTGACCTCGCCGCTGCGGCGCCGCGCGGACGGCACCTATGAGGAGATCGACTGGAAGACCGCGATCACTGAGATCGCAGCTCGGCTCACGGCAGTCAAGCAAGCCTACGGTGGCGACAAGATCCTGTTCTACGCCGGTGGCGGCCAAGGCAATCACCTCCCGGCCGCCTACGGCCAATCGCTGCGGGCCGCACTGGGCACCAGGTACTACTCCAACGCGCTGGCGCAGGAGAAGACCGGCGAGGCGTGGGTCGATGCCCAGCTGTACGGCACCCACACCAAGGGCGACTACGAGCACGCCGAGGTCGTCATGTTCCTCGGCAAGAACCCGTGGCAGACCCACTCCTTCCCGCGCGCCCGCCCGGTGCTGCGCGAGATCTCTCGCGACCCGCAGCGGGCGATGATCGTGGTCGATCCGCGCCGCAGCGAGACCGCCGCGCTCGCCGACTTCCACCTGCAGGTACGTCCGGGCACCGACGCCTGGCTACTGGCCGCAATGCTCGGTGTGCTGGTGGACGAGGATCTGCTCGACCACGACTTCATCGCCGAGCACACCGACGGCGCCGACGAGGTCCTCGCCGTTCTGCGCGAAGTCCCGATCAGCACCTATGCCGATCGGTGCGGCGTTCCCGAGGACCTGATCCGGGCCGCCACCCGCCGCTTCGCCACCGCCGAGAGCGCCGCGACCTACGAGGACCTCGGCGTCCAGCAGGCACCCAACAGCACCCTGGTCTCCTACCTCAACAAACTGCTGTGGATCCTGACCGGCAACTTCGCCAAACCCGGCACGATGGCGCTGCACTCGTGGTTCGTGTCGCTGGCCGGCGCCCCGCCCGCCGATCCGCGCCGCCTGCCCCGCCCGAAACCCGGGCCGCTGAAGAAGGCGTCGAAAAAGGCCGTTACCCGTACCCTCGCCGCCAACGCCGGCGGCCTGTCCCGAGGGGTCGCGCTGGCGGCCGGCTCACCGATGCCGCGACAGGCCACTAACTCAGCCGCGCGCCTGCTGCTGGGGCGCCTGGTCCCGGTGCTGAGCGGAATGCTCACCGCCGAGGCCTATCCGCGCGCGGACCGCACCACCCCGGTCACCGGCGCGCGGATCATCGGTGGCATGATCCCGGCCAATTCGATCGCCGAGGAGATCCTCACCGATCACCCCGACCGGCTGCGGGCGATGTGGATCGACAGCTCCAACCCGGCCCACTCGCTGCCGCAGTCGCAGCGCTTCGGTACGGCGCTGCGTGCCTGCGAGGTCTCCGTCGTCGTCGATGTCGCGTTCACCGAAACCGCCCGTCTGGCCGACTACGTCCTTCCCGCCGCGAGCCAGTTCGAGAAGTGGGAGTGCACCTTCTTCAACACCGAGTTCCCGCACAACGCGTTCTGGCTGCGGGCACCGCTGCTCGATCCACGCCCCGGCACGCTGCCCGAGGCGGAGATCTACGCCCGTGTCATGCGCGAGCTCGGCGCCGTCGACGAGGCACTCCTGGACCGGCTGCGCACCGCGCTCGAGGCGGGCACCGACGCCTTCGCGCTGGCGTTCTTCTCCGCCGCCACCGCCGACCCGGACCTGCTGCGCCAGGTCGGCTACATCCTCTACGAAACCCTCGGCCCCACCCTGCCGAACGGCGCCCGCGCCGCCGCGATCCTGTGGGGCGCCTCCCACCTGTGCGCCCTGCAATATCCCGACTCCGTGGCCCGGGCCGGCTTCCGCGGCCCCGGCCTGGACGCCGGCCAGCAGCTGTTCGAGGCGATCCTGCGCGAACGCTCCGGCGTCACCTTCACCGTCGACGAGTGGAAACACGCCTGGGACTACGTCAAGCGCAACGACAACCGCTTCACCATCGCCATCCCCGAACTGCTACCCGACCTCGAGGCACTACAGGATGCCGAATCATCCTGGACGAGCGCGGAATTCCCGTTCGTCCTGATGGCCGGCGAGCGCCGGGCATTCACCGCCAACGACATCATCCGCGACCCGTCCTGGCGCCGCCGCGACGCCGGTGGCGCACTCCGGATCAACCCCGCCGACGCCGAACACCTCGGCATCAGCGCCGACAGCCGCGTCCGGGTGACCACCGAGGCCGGCTCCGCCGAGACCGGCGTCGAGATCACCGACATCATGCAGCCCGGCCACGTCTCCCTCCCCAACGGACTCGGCGTCGACTACCCCGACGAGCACGGCAACCGGCACCGCACCGGCGTCGCGATCAACCAGCTCACCAGCGCCCGACACCGCGACCGCCTGGCCGGCACACCCTGGCACAAGTACGTGCCGGCACGGATCGAAGCAGTCATATGAGGCACACAGTGACGGGACTTCGGCACGCTACTCGACGACGATCATGTGACCGATTCGCGACCTCTTATGGGTGCCTGATCAATTCGGTCGACTGCCGCTTGCGGTTTGCCTAATGTCGTGCGCGGAAGATCAGCCCGACAGGGGGCGCCCAGAGCGCACAGCATCCCTGTGAAGGATGTAGAGATGCACGCTCACCCTTCCGCAAATTCCTCCGTGGTGTAATTGGCAGCACGACTGAATCTGGTTCAGTCGGTCTGGGTTCGAATCCTGGCGGAGGAACGTCCGTCAGTGTGTAGGCACATTCACAGTCCAGGCCTGCCGCACGATCGGGTGGCAGGTTGACCCGTCACCTGATCTTGCAGCAGCCCCACGGCTCCCCCACACAGCCGACTGCCGGCACCACCACCTCACCCAGGAATGAAAGACCAGCTCGTCGGCCGATACAGTTGCACACCCAACCGGCGACATCAGCCGACCGCACGCCCGAGGAACGCCATCAGCTTCGTCGTCGGGCTCGCACCGTCCGGCACGTCTTGCTGCGGACCGAATCCACCAGGGCGCCGCAGGATGTCCTCAGGTACCGATTCGACCAGGCCACTGATGAACGCCAGCACCCGGTCCGGCAGGTCGACCAGGCGTCCCTGGGAGCGGTGCAGGTCCCAGGCGTGGATCGCCAGATCACTGATCGGATAGGCCAGCGCGCTGCGCAGCGGGACATCACCGTCTTGCTGCGGCGTCCGGCGGGGCGCGTCCACATCGGCGTCGGGTAACGACTCCACCATCCGACGGCGAAGGTCCCGCAGCACTTCAGCCGGGTTGTCAACCATCCAGTCCGCGGGCTCGGAACGGCCCCACAGTGCACCGCCCTCGATCAGGGTGACGATCTTCGTCGCACTGCCGGTGACGTGGGCGATCAGATCGCGCACCGTCCAGCCGTCCAAATTGGATGCCATGTACCAATTTTCACGTGGCGTCTGCTCCACGGCCTCGATGAGAAGCGTGCTCGCGTCCGACGCCAGGGTTGCCATGTCGTGCATACGCCCAGGGTATCGGCGACCGAGGCCCCCGGCCGGCCGCGCTCATCGGTGAGTTGGCGATGGGCAGCGACCGCTTCCGCTGCCTTTGGGCCGGCGCATACGTGCGCGCCCGCACACGAGCGAGGAATCCGCGAGACGAGGTGCCGAAACCGAGTGGCACGGTTCTACAGACGCGCCAGCGCCGATTCGACGATCGAAAATCGGATGCGTTCCTGCTCGAGTCGGACGGCCGGACCGAAGGTGTCCTCGACCAGGTCACGGTAGAGTTCGGCCTCGGCGGGGCGCAAACCATCCAGCATGGCGACGGCTGGGGAATTCTCCCGCACCCAGTGCTGCTCGTGGGCGAGTAAGGTGGTGCGGTCCATCAGGACGGACTCGGTGTGCGGGAAGCTTCCCCGAAGCCGGTCGAGGATGGCGAAGCCGTGTGTGTCGATATCGCCCCAGTAGCACAGACGCCGATCAGCGAGCCAGGACAGCGAGCCGAGCCGGGTCACCGCATATCCGCCGCCGAAGAGGGCGACCGTGTCCGCCAGCTCCGGCAGGGCGAGATACGTGGTGTCGTTCTCGACGACCAGAATTGTCCGGGCGTTCAGTGGCATTGCGGCCAACTCCGCGGCAGGCACCGTGAGCTCGGAGAAGCCGGCGGTATCACGCCCCGGATCAAGCCAGCGAAACCGGATATACTGTGGCTTACGCCGAAAGTGGTAACGTCCGGCGAAATTGGCTGCCGGACAGTCGAAGTCGATTCGCTCTGCGGGAAGCTGTCGGTCCAGCAGCCGCGCGAGCACAGCGCGGTGGCGCTCGACGAACTTGGTGTCCGCCCCGGGGGCGTCGATTTGCCGTAGATACGTCCCGGGTCCAGCGTGGGCATCGATCCACAGCACAGTGGCCACGAGCGTATGCCACTCATCCGCGACCGCGAGCACCTCGTGCGGTCTGGTTACCATCCATTCCACCAAAGCTGGTGCGACCAGTTGGGTTTCGTCGATCAGGGCACTGAACCGCCGAACCACCGAGGCAACGCCGAGTAGTGACCACAGACTCTGCCACTCCTCAACGCGCACCCGGCACGGCAGGTCGTTGACGCCGACGAGGCGACCGCCGACCGGCGCGTACTCGACTCGCAGGCCCGCACCGTCGTCTTCGCGCCACCGTTGCGCCCAGTCCTGCACGGCGGCCAGGTTCGCCGCGATTTCCCTGGATCGTGGTGCCCGCAAGGGGATTTCGAGCGGCACGGCAGGCTGTCCGGTTACGAAGGCCCCGAGGAGCTCGCCCGAATCCCATCGGCGGCGGAGTTTGCCGAGCACGTCCGCGCGCGTTGTCCAACCAGCCACGGTCACGCCCGGCTCACGGCCGACTCGAGCGCAACGGTCAGTTGCCGCTCCCGGTATTCAGCGGCGCGTTATCCGCCCGCAGCGATCGCCACGCGGGGTGCTGCCGACGCAACGACTCCAACTGCTCGAACTGCATACCGCGAACTTCCTCGACGCGACGCGAATAGGAACACCGAAATCGTAAAGTCCCCCACCGACAGGGTCGTGGCACTGCGGCACGCGGAGCAGAGGCCGGCAGCCCCGCTGTCCGCGCTCGCCTTGGTGGCCGGTCGAGGATGTGGCGAGAGGTGCAGGTCTCGGGCGGTGCGTGCTCGCCCACGCCCGCTCAGGCCATGGTTTCGCCGCCGTCGATGGTGATGATCTGGCCGGTGATGTAGTTGTTGGCCATGAGGAACAGCGCGCCGGCCGCGGCCTCTTCGGCGGTGCCGAACCGGCCGAGGGGCCAGGTTGCGCCGGCGGCGGCGACGCCTTCGTCGGTGTCCATCATCGGAGCCGAGCGCAGCAGCGGGGTGTCGGTCCGGCCGAAGCGAATGGTGTTCACGCGAATCCGCGCGGGGGCCAACTCGACACCGATGGATTTGGTCAGAGCCTCCACCGCGCCGGCCGCGGCCAGGCCGGCGGATGCGCCGGGGAAGGGGCGAACCAGAACCGTGCCCGAGCTGAGTGTCAGCGAACCTCCCGCGGGGAGCCGGGTCGCGGCCACGCGGGCGGCGGTGTAAGCGGCCGGCACCCTGGATTCGAAACTGGCTCGCAGCACGTCGCTGTCCGCCTCGCCCAGTGGCGCGATACCGCCGGCGTTACCCACGGTGACGAACAGGTGATCGACCTGGCCGGCCTGGTCGAACGCCGACACGAGGACCTTCTCGTCCGCGCCGTCGCCGGCGACCCCCAGCACGGCTTCGTCGTCCCCGTCGCTGGAAGCGCGCACATGGTCCAGCGCAGACTTCAGCCGCTCGGGGTCGCGTCCGACCAACACGACCCGGGCGCCGACCGACCGCAGCAGAACACCGGCGGCCAGTCCGATGCCCGAGGTTCCGCCGACGACAACGACGGTTTCACCGGCCAGTGCGCTGGGCAGCGGGGTGCGAACGGGGATAGGAGCGACAGTGCTCATAGAAGATGCCCTCTCTTGTAAACCATCTAGTTGTTTTATTCCGGTCAGCGTGACAGCTCACCGGTCGCAAGTCAACTGTGTGGTTTAATTCGGCATGGCCTATGACGGGGACGACACCAGGCGGCGGATCTTCGTTGCGGCATCGGCCGAGTTCGCCGAGCATGGCCTCGCCGGCGCGCGGGTCGACCGGATCGCCACCGCCGCACAAGCCAACAAGCAGGCCATTTACCTGTATTACGGCAATAAGGAGAAGCTGTTCGCCATCGTGTTGCAGGCGAAGCTCGAGGAGATCTGCAACTGCGTTTCCATCGAACTCGATGCGGTGGCCGAATCCGTCGGGCAGCTGTTCGACCTGTACCAGCAACATCCGCAGATGTTGCGGCTGCTGCTGTGGGAGGCGCTGGAGGGCGGCGACGAACTCGACGAGAGTGAGCCGGACCGGCGGGCCGATATGCGGACGAAGATCCGGCATCTCGTGGACGACAGCAGTGCGAATCGGCACTCCACGGGCACCCGCCTGCGCGCCACTCAGGACCTCATGTTCACCATCATGGCGCTGGTTTCGTGGAATTTCGCGGTGCCCAGAATGTGCCGCATCGTCCTGGATGAAGAAACCGACCAGGCCGCCCTGACCCGCCGCCGCGAGACGGTGATCGAAACCGCCCGCGCCCTCGCCGCGGCGCACAATGCCGCCACCACGGCGCCGAGCGTCCGATAGGTTCCCGGCACCTCACGGTCCGCCGGACACCGAGGGAAATGTGACGGTTGACACCATGACCGACTCCTCCCTAATCTAGTAGATAGAACGATCTATAAACGCCGGATGGCGGACCGAGGGTTCGCACTGTGCTCGATCCAGGCCGGCTCGAAATTGAAATCCGTCGTCGGAACGGACGGCAATCCATTGAAAGGTGTCGCCTGATGAGTGACATTGCGGGTTCCTTCGCGGTGAATGCGAAGACTCAGCGCTTGTTCGTCTGGAGTGGTATCGCCGCTGTGCCACTGATGTTCGGCGGTCTGTTACTTGCGCGGGTGCTTCCTCCGCACAATGCAACCTGGAGCGCGGAGCGCATCGTCGAGATATACACCCGGCATCCGACGTTGGTTCAGCTCGGATGTGTGCTGATGATGGTCGGATTCGCCTTTTGGGGATGGTGGACCGCTTCCATATCATTGTGGGTGTGGCGAACGGAGTCCCGTCGGTTTCCCATTCTTACCTTCGCGACACTCGTCCTTACCGCCATCAATACGATGGTCGTCGAGCTGATGTCGATCTCCTTCGCGGTGACCGGGTTCCGTGCCGGGCACATCTCTCCCGAGATCACCTTGACGCTCAACGATGTCTCATGGTTCTTGTACTACTACACGTGGCCGCCGTACGTGCTGTGGCTCATTGCCATCGCGATCGCCATGCTGCGAGACAAGAATCAGCCGGCGATTTTCCCGCGCTGGCTCGGCTGGCTCACACTGGCCGAATGCGTAACAATTTTTCCCAACGCCATCCAGACATTCCATTTCGCGGAGAACGGACCGTTCGCCTGGGACGGTTTCGTCACATGCTGGCTGGTGGCGGGCTTCCATGGGCCCTGGACGTTCTTGGTCGCCTACTACATCCTGAAAGCGGTCAAGCGGGAGGAGAAAGTGCCGAATCCATCATCATCGGCGAAACAAGTTCCGGTGGAAGTGTACGTTCAGTAACGACGAGAACAAGCCACTCCGCAAATAGAAACCCAGAAATAACCCTGCGGTTGTGACGCACTGACACCCGCATGGGAGACGGCGCATCGTTGTCGTTCTCACCGTCAGCGTTGACGAACAGGAGAATTCTGTGCACTTCCGACGAACCGGTTTGGTGGGGCTGGCCGCAGTTCTGATATTTGCGCCCGGGGTGCTGGGCATCGGTCCCGCGACGGCTGAACCCGCTGCCGCGCCGGCCGCCGCGAGCGACTTCTACCAAATTCCATCCGCAATGCCTGGCATCGACGGCGCTGTGATCAAAACCGAGCCCGTTGCTCTGCTGGCAGGGTCGCCACTGGCAGCACTCGCCTTCCCGGCGTCTGCGACGCGGATCATGTACCAGAGCGCAGACACCTACGGTGCACCAGTCGCCACCACCGGAATTGTGCTGAATCCGGCTGCGCCATGGGGTGGTTCGGGGCCTCGGCCGCTGGTGAGCGTGGCGGTCGGGACGCACGGCGAAGGCGATGCGTGCGCACCGTCACGTCTGCTCGCCGACGGAGTGACCGTCGACGAATCCGGAGCTCCGGCATTCGAAATGGAAATGGCCGATATTGCCGCGTTGCTCTCTCGCGGGATCGCGGTGGTGGTCTCCGATTATCAGGGCCTGGGAACCGGATTGGTTCATACCTATCTGCAACCGGTCCCGGAAGCGCATGCGGTGCTCGATGCGGCGCGAGCAGCGATCCGGACGGGTGTTGTGAAACCGAATGCCCCCGTCGGCGTTTGGGGCATTTCCCAGGGCGGACAAGCCGCCGGCGCGACGGCGGAACGAGCCGCCGGCTACGCTCCCGACGTCGATCTGGTGGGTACGGTGGTGGCTGCGCCACCGGTGAGCGTGACCGCGACAATGCGAAATGTCGACGGCAAGTTCCTCAGCGGTGCGATCGGTTTCTTTGTCAACGGTCTCCTGGCAAGTCATCCCGAACTCACCGAATCGATCATCAGCAAACTGAATCCGGCCGGGATGGATTTTCTTCGTGAGACAGCCCAGCAATGCGCCGTGGGGATCATGTTGACCCGGTCCTTCGGGCCCACGTCGAAATTCACTGTCAGTGGGCAGCCCCTCACCGACGTGCTCGAGTCGGATCCGGCGATCCGCCGGGTGCTGGGCAGCCTGGACCTGCGTAACGGTGCCGTGCCGGACAAACCTGTTCTGCTCATGCAGAACGTCCACGACGATGTCGTGATCCCCGCCCTGACCCGGCAACTCGCCGACCACTGGTGTTCAAACGGGGCAACCGTCGAGTATCCGGACAAGGTGGATACTCCGCCGCTGCTCCCGCAGATCGGAATCCTCGGTCACGCAGCGATAACTGCCGGCTTCGACGAAACCGTCCAATGGCTGGTCGATCGGTTCACCGGGCATAGTGTTCCGCGCGGATGCACCGCCTGAACCGCGAAGAGGGTTCGCCGCGCCGGCGCACCGAGCGAGGGTGAGCACCGGAAAGGGCCGGACCGGCCGATCCCGCAGAACCGCGGTGCCACTGCGTGATCGGTGCCAGAATAGACAGAAGATAGATCAATCTACCTAGCGATCCTCAGGGATCTCGACCTGGAGCGACTCATGGCTGACCTGACACTTGAAGAGATGGAACAGATCCTCTACCGGCACGAGATGGCGGAGCTGTCGAAGGACCTCGATGCGACGATGGCGACGGTGGTCTCCAATCCGCACTACGAGTTCCCGTCGTGGGGCTGGGCGGCCGACGGTCCGGGGGCCGTTCGTGAGCACTACCGGCGCGCGCTCTCGGATGTCGACCGGGGTGATCCGGCCTCGAAGATGCGCGTCCACGGCGTCGGCCCGAACACTCTGTTCCGGGAAGCGTCGTTCTCGTTCAACCGAGAGAACGGCGAGCGGGTGACAGGTCAGTACCTCGCGGTCATCGAGTTCGACCCCGTCGAGCGGAAGGTCAAAAGCGAGCGTCAGTACGGCGACTCCCTCTTCGCCGAGTATCTCGCTCCGCACTGTGGCCCGGACTACGGCGAGATTGCCGGTGTCACGAGGCTCAACTCCAATATCGAGCCGATCACGCGCGAGGACATGTACGCCGAAGCCGGCCGCGCCTTGGACGGCTGAGCTGCCGATGACGCGGTCGGACCGAATACCGAACGCGTGGACCGACCAGATCGTCGGATAGCGCGTTCGGTTAGTGGCTCCGTCCGGATGGGCGGTTCCTCAGGTCGCGTT
>JAFMQT010000568.1 GCA_017354515.1 Nocardia sp.
ACGATCTCCAATTGCGGCAATAATTACGGCCCCTACCAGCATGTGGAGAAATTCATTCCGCGTCAGATCACCAATCTGATCGACGGGGTGCGGCCCCGGCTGTACGGTTCGGGCCGCCAGGTCCGGGACTGGATCCACGTCACCGACCACAACCGCGCCGTGTGGGAGATTCTCGAGCGCGGCCGGATCGGGCAGACCTACCTGATCGGCGCCGGCTCCGAACTGGACAATCGATCAGTGGTGGAGATGATCCTCACCGAATTCGGCCGCGAACCCGACGATTTCGACCATGTCACCGACCGTCCGGGGCACGATCAGCGCTATGCGCTCGATGCCACCCGGCTGCGGACCGAATTGGGCTGGCAGCCACGCTACCGCGATTTCCGGGCCGGTCTGGCCGCCACCATCGACTGGTATCGCGATAACGAATCCTGGTGGCGACCGCGTAAGGAGCACACCGAGCGCGCCTACGCGGCCGCGGGCGAGCGGGTGCTCTAACCCCAGACCATCAGGTTGTACTTGACGATCGTCGCCACCAGCGCCAGCACCGTCGCGACCACCACCGTGATCGCCGGTCCGCGGACGGGCGTCACGCCCTCGGATGTGCTCAGCCGCAACGGCATCCAGCGCAGCAGGACGGCGAACGCGATCAGGGCCAGCGGCACGAAATAGCGCCCCTGAACCCCGTCGATCAGCCAGTAGCCGACCGGTGAGAACGACATGTACAGCGTCACATAGATCATCGCCACACTGGCCGGCACCGTCAGCGCGATGATCCAGGTGCGCAACCGATTTCCGGTCAGCCGATCCGCGATACCGGTGCTGACCGCCAGCGCGAGCAGACAGGCCAGGATCGCGATCGCGGGAACACTCACGTAGGAGAAACCCAGTTCGCCGAAGAACTGGGTGAACCACTTCTGATCGCGATACCAGATACTGTCGAAGAACACGTCGCTGAAATGCAGCGGGTGGGAAAGTATTCCGTGCAGCTGATCACCCGGCCGCACCGAATGCCATTCGGACTTCTGGCGCATCAGCCCCATACCGTCTCCGGTCGGAGAGGCGAGCTTCATCCACACCGCGAACAGTGCCGCGCCCACGGCCGCGAAACACCATGGCAGCCAGCGCAGTATCTTCCCGAGCCCGGATTGCTTCCCGAATCCGAACTGCCGCGCCGGAATCAGCACCACCAGCATGGCCAGCAGCACATATGTCGGCTTACTCAACGGCAGGGCCAGAGTGGTCGCCAGCGTGGCCGCTACCTCACCGCGGGACAGTCGCGAATCCAGGAACACACCCTTGACCAGCAGGCATGAAATCAGCAGGGCCAGTGCGTTGGTCATGGTGTCGGCGGTGATGGTGCCGGCCTGGAACAGCGCGATCGGCAGTACCGCGATCGTGAACGCCAGCCACTGGATTCGGAAGCCGCGCAGGGTGCGCAGTGCCAGGGCGACGATCAGCAGATACGCGACCAGACCCGCCAGCCGGGTCAGCAGCACCGCATCGCCGGTATCGAGCCCCGTCGCCTCGGCCAACCGGATCCCCAGTGCGGCGGGCACATACGGGATCGGTGAATAGGCCGCGGTGTTGGTGAACCACATCGTCTTGGTGGCATCGGTGGTCAGCGGTGCCGCGCCGAGCCGGTCGTATCCGGTGGCATCGGCCGCCAGATGGGCGGGCTCATCCGGTTTGCGGTTGTAGTCGTCGAACGCGTACCCCATCAGCCCGTCGACGCTCAGCGGAATCTTGCCGCCATAGGCGATACCGCGATCGTCGCTGATCCGCTGCGGGGCGAAGCCGCCGTGCGCCACCTGATACGCGCGGCCGAACTGAGTGATCTCGTCATGACCCCAGAACGGCGGGGTGATCACCGCGAAGACGGTCCCGAAAACCGCTGCCACGACCACGAATACCGCGGTCGCCGCGCCGAGGCGGCGATCGATTCCGGTCAGGATCCGGCGCGCGGCGCGCAGCGGAGTCGATCCCCGCTCGGCGGTCGAATCGGGTACGGATGAAACACTCACGGCGGGAACCGAACTCGACAGTTCGGTCTCGGTCCCGGTGGTCATCGGTGCGCCTGTCCGGCCGGTTCGGGTTCGGTGCGCGGGAGGGCCCCGGTGGGATAACGCGAGGTCAGGTCCGGACGGAATTCCTCGGCGGTATGCGACCCGACCGCCGAATACCGCAGGTACATCAGCCGCGCCGCCTCGTGCCGGGAGCGGCGGATACCGTCCAGGATCAAACCGGCGGTCCAGGCCAGAGAGCCGAGCAGCAGCAGGGTGAACGCCAGGAACAGCGTCGGGAACCGTGGCACCGTATGGGTCCGGTAGAACTCGATGATGATCGGCACGGTCAGAATGATCGAGATCAGCCAGGCGAGGGTGCCGAACAATCCGTAGAACGCCACCGGCCGCTCATGCCGGGCCAGGCCGACGATCAGGCTGAGAATCTTGAAACCGTCGTGGTAGGTGCGCAGTTTGGATTCACTGCCGGCCGGGCGATCGCGGAATCCGACCGGAACCGCGGTCTGTGGAACGCGCAGATGCAGCGAGTGCACCGTCAGTTCGGTCTCGATCTCGAACTCGCGCGAGACCGCGGGGAAGCTCTTCACGAATCGCCGGGAGAAGACTCGGTACCCCGAGAGCATATCCTCGACGTTCTCGCCGAAGACCTTGCCCACCACGCCGTTCAGCATCCGGTTACCGGCCTCGTGACCGGCGCGGTAGGCCTGCGTGCCGACATCCTGTTTGC
>JAFMQT010000222.1 GCA_017354515.1 Nocardia sp.
AAGCCGGACACACTCGGCATGCTCGATGAGCTGACCGCGGCGGCCGGCACTGTCCCGGAGCCCGCGCGCGAACACCTGACCGAGCTGCTGGCACATCTGTCCGGTACCGACCCGCTGGAGTCGGCGCGCGCGTACGTCGAGACCTTCGATCTGCGCCGCCGCGCCAGCCTGCACCTGACCTATTACGCCTACGGTGACACCCGCAAGCGCGGGATGGCGTTGCTTCGGTTCAAACACGCCTACCGGCACGCGCAGGTCGAACTGTCCGACCGCGAACTGCCCGACCATCTTCCGGTGCTGCTCGAATTCGCCGCCACCTGCGACCCGATCGGCGGAGAACGTCTTCTCGGCGAACATGTTCCGGTACTGGAGATGCTGCGACTGTCCTTGACGGACAGCGGCTCACCCTACGCGGATGCGCTCGCGGCGGTGCTGTGCACGCTCGCACCGCCGACCACGGCCGACCGCCGCCGGATCGCCGAACTCGCCGCTCAAGGACCGCCCGAGGAGGACGTCGGGCTGGAGCCGTACTCGATGGACACCATGCACCCTGCCATGAATCCCGACCTGTACACGGCCCCCGAAGCCTCCGCTACCACAGGGCTTTTCGCCGGATCCGGAGATCGCTGATGCCAGCCACCGTATGGGCCACGCTGCCCTATATCGCCTTCACATCGTTCGTGCTGGGGCATCTGTGGCGCTACCGCAGTGACCAATTCGGCTGGACCACAAGGTCTTCGCAGATCTATGAATCGCGCTTGCTGCGCCTGGGCAGTCCGCTGTTCCACTTCGGGATGCTGGGTGTGATCGGCGGACACGTTCTGGGCGTGCTGATTCCGCAGTCCTGGACCGATGCGATCGGCGTCTCCGAACAGCTGTATCACGTGGTCGCGGTGTCAGCCGGGAGCGTCGCCGGGGTAGCGGTGATCGCCGGAATCGGCATTCTGCTGTATCGCCGCCTCACCGTGGTCGCGGTGCGGCGCGCCACCACCACCAATGACAAGCTGATGTACGTGCTGCTGGCATCGGCGCTGGTCACGGGTTTGCTCAATACCGTGGGCAGTAATCTGCTGTGGGGCACTTACAACTATCGCGAGACCGTATCGCCGTGGTTCCGGAGTATTTTCACCGCGCATCCGCAGCCGGAGCTGATGGTCGGCACCCCGTGGACGTTCCAGGCGCACGGTGTGATCGTGCTGGTGCTGATCGGATTCTGGCCCTACACCCGCCTGGTGCACATGTTCAGCGCACCCCTCGGCTACTTCATCCGGCCCTACGTCGTCTACCGCGGCAAACCGATCGACACCGCGAATAAGCGCAAATACGCCCGAGCCTGGCAATCGCCGGTGCTACCACCCACGCGCTGAGCCGGCCCGGAAGAATCTGGGCGGGTGCGTGGTTGTTCCTTCAGAATTCGTTTGAATCGGAAGGAAATGTGCCGCATGTCACAGAGTTTGGTCGGTGAGCCGGAGATTCGGCTGGATGAACTGTTCACCGAATTCCGCGCCGGATCGCTGCGATTGCGGAACAGATTCGCGATGGCCCCGATGACCCGGGGCAAATCTCCCGGCGGGATTCCGAACGCGGAGAACATCGACTATTACCGCAGTCACGCGGCCGGTGGCGTCGGCCTGATCATCACCGAGGGAACCTACGTGCGCGGGCCGGCCGCGGGACCGAGCGACAGTGTGCCGCGGTTCTACGGTTACGAGAGTGCCGCCGGGTGGCGTGCCGTGGCCGAGGCGGTCCACGCCGAAGGGGTCGCGATCGTTCCGCAACTGTGGCATACCGGGGTCGAGCGCGGGGACGAGCCGCGTTTCGAACCCGATACCGCATCGGTGAGCCCATCCGGCGTGGACTTCACCGGACGACCGGTGGGCCGGGCATTGACCGAGGACGATCTGGACACGCTGGTCGAGTCCTATGTGGAATCGGCGCTGCTGGCCCGGGATCTGGGATTCGACGGCGTCGAGTTGCACGGCGCGCACGGATATCTGCTCGATCAATTCTTCTGGACCGCTACCAATCACCGCACCGACGAATACGGCGGCAAACCCCACGACCGCGCGCAATTCCCCGCCCGCGTGGTGGCCGCGGTCCGTACCGCGGTCGGCCCGAATTTCCCGATCATATACCGCTTCTCGCAGTGGAAAGGCTCCGATTACCAGGCCCGGATCGCCGAAAGTCCCGGTGAGCTCGAACAATTGCTGAACCCGCTGGTCGAGGCGGGCGTCGATATCTTCCACACCTCGCTGCGCCGGCACTGGCTGCCCGAATTCACCGATCACGGCCACGATCTGAGCCTGGCGGGCTGGACCAAGAAGATCACCGGACTGCCGGTGATCACGGTCGGTTCGGTCGGGGTGGACAGCGTCTTCCGTGGCGACAGCATCGACGAAACCCAGGCCCAGCGCTTCTCCACGCTGCGCGACCAGTTCGCCGGCGGCGAATTCGATATCGTCGCCCTCGGCCGGGCCCTGCTCGCCGATCCGGAATGGGTGAACAAGGTCCGCGCCGGGCGCCTGAGCGAGATCACCCCGTTCCGGTAGACCACCGTCTGGTTCCTCCTTCACCGATCCCGGTCAACCGCACCGCTGGCCGTCGCGACCTGCGAGAATACGGTTCGGAAAAAAATTCCGGGAAATTTCGGCCGCCGTGTCGATCCGCGGCGGTTCCCGTTCGACCTTTGTGCGAGAGGGTCCGGACGGGATCCGCAGATGAAGGAGACACACCATGAAGTACATGCTGATCATGCGAGCCACCGACGAGGGTCTGGCCAGTATGAGCGACGCGGGTATGGACACGATGCTCGAAACGGTGGGCAGGTTCAACGAGGAGTTGATCCGGGCCGGTGTGCTGCTGGCCGGTGAGGGCCTCGAGGACGCAGCACAGGGAGCGGTGGTCGACTACTCCACCGAGACACCGGTGGTCACCGACGGTCCGTACGGCGAGACCAAGGAACTGTTCGGCGGGTTCTATCTCCTCGATGTCGCCTCGAAGGAGGAGGCCATCGAATGGGCCAAGCGGATGCCGATGACCGGCCCGGGATTCAAAACCGAGATCCGCCGGGTCCCCACGATCGACGAGTTCCCGCAGGACAACCCGTGGATCCAGAAGGAGCGGGCGTGGCGCGAGGCCAACGGTCAACTCTGATCAGCGTCCGATGACGACCGATCCCACCGGACGCGAGGCGGTCGCCGCGGTGTGGCGGATCGAATCCGCCCGCATCGTCGGCGCCCTCGCCCGCTACACCGGCGATTTCGCCCTCGCGGAAGATCTGGCCCAGGAAGCGCTGGCGCAAGCGCTCGTCACTTGGCCGCGGGAGGGGACGCCGAACAATCCGGCCGGATGGTTGCTCACGGTGGGGCGGCGGCGGGCGATCGACACCTTCCGCCGCCGATCCGCCCTCGATGATCGTTACGCCACTCTCGCTCGGGATCTCGATGAGGGTGGCCTGGCGGCCGGTTCGGATCCGACGCACGAGGGCATCGAACCGTTGTGGGATCCCGATCGCATCGACGACGATGTACTGGCACTGATTTTCACCGCCTGCCATCCGGTCCTGTCCCGGGAGGCCCGGGTGGCGCTGACCCTGCGGGTGGTCGGAGGTCTCACCAGCGACCAGATCGCCAAGGCGTTCCTGGTTCCGGCCGCGACCGTGCAGGCACGGATCACCCGGGCCAAGAAAACCCTTGCCGCCGAGGATATTCCATTCGCCGTGCCGACCGCCGAGCAGCGTTCCGAACGCTTGGGGTCGGTGCTCACCGTGATCTATCTGATCTTCACCGAAGGGTCCTCGGCGAGTTCGGGTAGCGATCTGATCCGCTTCGATCTGGCCGGCGAGGCACTGCGGCTGGCCCGCGTCCTCACCCGGCTCACACCGGACGAGCCCGAGGCGCACGGACTCTCGGCGCTGCTGGAGCTGACCGCGGCCCGATTCCCGGCCCGCACCGGTCCCGATGGTGAGCCCGTGCTGCTGGAGGATCAGGATCGGCGGCGCTGGGACCGGTCGGCGATCGGTCGCGGCCGGGCCGCCCTGGCCCGCGCCGCACACCTCGGCCGTGGGCTCGGGTATTACGGAATCCAGGCGGCGATCGCCGAATGTCATGCCGCCGCAGCGTCGGTCACCGACACCGATTGGCGGCAGATCGTGCGGCTCTACGAGTTGCTGGGCACGCTCGCCCCCTCCCCCGTGGTCGAGCTCAATCGCGCGGTCGCGGTCGCGATGGCGGGTGGGCCGGGCGCCGGACTCGAGATCGCGGACCGGCTCCGCGAGGAAGGCGCGCTACCGAATTCCCAGCTGCTGCCGACCGTTCGAGGTGAGCTGCTGGCCCGTCTCGGCGACCCGGACCGAGCTCGTGCGGAGTGGGAGCTGGCACTGCGGTTGTGCGCCAACGAGCGCGAGCGCTCAGTCCTGCACCGCAAGCTCGACGACCTGGCCGGGAATTGAGCAGGAGTGAATACCCTACGTGTTACCCTATGTATATGAAGGTCAAGACGAGTGTCTATCTGGATGAAGAGCAGACCTCACGTCTCAAGCGGGCGGCCGAGGCGGCCGGCCGCTCCGAGGCCGAGCTCATCCGGGAAGGTATCGATCTCGTCCTGCTGCGCACTCCGCGCGCACCCCGGCGGCGGCCGTGGCCGTCGTTCGACTCCGGCGAGCCAGAGTTTGCCGCTAGCACGGACGAACACCTACGCGACGCCTACGAGCGTTGAACTTCTTCATCGCCGATACCTCGGCACTGATCGCTGCCTACGATGCGGCCGCGCCACAACAGACCACGGTCCGAGAGATGCTGGCGACGTCAGTAGCCGTGGTTTCCCCACTTGTCCTCGATGAGGTCGACCATCTGCTGATCTCGAGGTTCGGAAAGGATCGCCGGATCGCCGATCTCGTCCTCGATGATCTGCTGCTGTCGGCCGAGGAAGGCGCGGTGCTCGTCCCACCCGTCGATCATCACGATCTGCGCGCCGCTCAACAGGTGATCACCCAATTCGGCGGCTTGCGGCTGGACTTGACCGACGCGGTGAATATTGTTCTCGCTGAGCGGTATCTGACCAACGCCATACTGACGCTGGATGAGCGTGACTTTCGCGTCGTGCGACCGCTGACGCCGTCGTTCACGTCTTTTCACCTGCCGGTTCAGGATGACTGAGCATCCCTCGGGTCGGTCTCCAACTCGATCTCACGCCGGACGACCTTGCCGGTCGCGTTGCGCGGCAGCGGTTTCGCGGTGATCACCCACTGCGCGGGCACTTTGAAGTAGGCCAGGCGCGCGGCGGTGAAGTCACGTAGTTCCTCCGGGGTCACATCGGCCGGATCCGCGACGACCACGACGGCCGCGACCTGCTGGCCGAGGTCGGGGTCGGCGACTCCGAGCACGGCCGATTCCTGGACCGCGGGATGTTCGTCGAGGACGTTCTCGATCTCGATCGGATACACGTTCTCCCCGCCGCGGAGGATCAGATCCGATCGGCGGCCCGACAGCCGCAAGCGCCCCTCCTCCAGCACACCGAAATCACCTGTGCGCAGCCATCGTTCGCTGTCTATCGCCCGCTCGGTGGCGGCCGGGTCGTTCCAATAGCCGAGCATCACGTATGGGCTGCGCACGCAGATCTCGCCCTCGGTGCCGTCCGGGAGCCGGTGTCCTTCCGGATCGCGGATCTGCACGCTGACGCCGAGGATGGGGGTTCCCACGGTATCGGGGTGCGCCGAGAGCACCGGCGGGGTGGCGACCGTTGCCGCCGTACCACTTTCGGTGAGACCGTAACTGGTGGTCAGCGCGACGTCCGCGGTCGGGAGTTCGCGGCGCAGGCGCCGATGGAAGGCCGGTGAGGAGGGCGCGGCATTGAGTGAGAACGCCGAGAGCGCCGACAAGTCGTATCCGGAGACACCGTGATCGAGCATGCGGCTGACCATGGTCGGCACGGCACCCCAGTTGGTCACCCGCTGCCGCTGCATCAGGTCCAAAACCCGTGCGGGGTCGAAACTTCCGGTGTGCATGACCACCGCGGCCCCGGTGGCCAGGCGCGGGATCACCAGATTGTGCAGGCTCGCGATGTGGAACAGGGGTGAGGTCAGCAGGAACCGCTTCGTGCTGGGCCCGGGTCCGGCCTCGAGCCCGCGCATAGCGGCCACCATGGCATCGGTGAAGCGGTGATAGTCGCAGATGGCCAGCAGATTCCGATGGCTGTGCACCACCCCCTTGGGTCGTCCGCTGGTTCCGCTGGTGTACAGGATTACTGCCGGATCATCTTCGGCCACATCGGTTTCGGGGGCCCGTCCGGGGTGATCCTCGATCAGCCGCTGCAGATCGGCGGTCATGGTGAGTACCGGAATGTCGCCGACGATCTCGCGGTCCAGCGTCGCGGCACGCTTATCGTCGGCGATCAGCACCACCGGTGTGGTATGCCGCAGTCCGTAGGCGATCTCGCGCGGTGACCACCACGCGTTGTAGCCGACCGCGATCGCGCCCAGCAGTTGCGCGGCCCAGAAGGTGATCACCCACTCCGGGGTGTTGGCGGCCAGGATTCCGATGCGGTCACCCTTGCCGACGCCGTATCGGTCGGCCAGTGCGCGCGCCAGTGCCGTTGCGGCCGAGGCATGTTCGGCGAAGGTGAGGGTCCGGTCGGCGGTCACCAGATAGTCGTGATCGCCCCAGGCGGCGCCGGCGTGGAACAACTCGGCCATACTGCGGCGGCGGGTGCGCAGCAGCGGAATCGGTGCGCCCAGCACCTGTTCCACACCCAGCTCGAACGGTCCGCCGGGCCCGGTGAGTTCGGCGGTGATCCGGGCGGCGTCCGCCCGTGGATCCGTGGTGCGCGTCATCGACTACCTCCTTGTCCGCCTCACGGAATCAGTACGGCGCGGCCGTTGATCAGCCCCTTGTCCAGCCGCGCGAACGCCTCGGGTCCGTCGGCGAGGTCGAACCGCTGGACCGACACCTCGATATCGCCGCGGTGAGCCAGTTCGACCGATGCGTACAGGTCACTTCTGGTGCCGGCGTAGGACTTTCGGACCGTGGCACCCCACGGCAGCGCGGCCCCGGTAGCGGGGCCGGCATCGATTCCCGGGATGCCGCCGTCGAGTCCGACCATCCGATAGGCGCCGTTCGGTGCGACCGATGCCACCGCCAGTTTCGCGGTGGCGTCGTTCCCGACGAAGTCGAAGACCGCCTCCGCACCCCGGCCGCCGGTGATGTCCAGAATATTCGCGGCGGTGTCGGCGCCGGCGGTCAGCACGATATCGGCGCCGCAGGCGGTGGCCAGCTCCAATTTCTCGGCGGCGACATCGACCGCGATGATCCGGCAGGCCGTGGT
>JAFMQT010000223.1 GCA_017354515.1 Nocardia sp.
GCGCGGCCCCGGACGCCGCCGCGGATGTCTTGGCCGGCGATTGTGGCGCCGCGGCAGCCGGCTCGGCCACCGCCGGCGCGACGGGAGCCGATACTGCGGGAGTCGAGGTCGACGACGTACTCACTGCGGTGCCCTTCCTCGGTGCCGATTCGGATGCGCTGGTGCGCTTGTCTTTCCGCGCGGGTTTGGTCAATGTGACCTCGGTGGGCGAGAACGACATGACGTCCTTGGATCCGGCCGGGCGGATCTGCAGGAAATCCCCTTCGGCCGGATCGCCCACCGACACCACCTTGCCCGAACGCCCCTCCGGCACTCCCACCGCCGCCTCGGTGAACCACACCGTGGGCGGGCGCCCCTCGGCGAGCTCATCGGTGATCTGCCGAATATCGTTGGCGGACAGAGTGGGCGGCGCGCTGCGCGGGGACGGCATGGTGAACTCCGGACGGTGGTCGACATCTGCGTGCCACGAGCATGCCGCATGACACCGACAAGTTTCCAGACGACCGACGGTGCGCGGTCAGGATTCCGACAGCGCCTCGGTCAGCGCCCGATCCTGATCGAGATACCGCCGGATGAATCGGCCCAGCAGGTCTCCGGCGGCCCCGGCGGGAATGTCGCGAACGGCATCGACGCCGGCTGCCAGGCGGGCCACATCCGCCGCCCCCTGATCCGAATCCCGGAAGGCCGACCACACGGTGTGCCGGAACAGATCGGCGAAGCGCCGGGCGACCCGCTCACAGTCGGCGACCAGCGATTCGAGCTCGTCGACAATGCCCGACATCGAAATGCCCACAGCCTCCAGTCTTTCCATCGCCTGGACCAGCACCGGATCGGCCACCTTGTAGGTATTGGCATCCACCGGTTCGAACAGCCCGATCGCCACCACCCTGGTCAGCCCGTTGGGCACGTCCCGGAATCGCCGGACGAGCTCGGCCGCCTCGATCGCACCGTCCGCCGCGATATCCGCCGCGGCCTCGACCCCCAGCACATCGCCCAGATCGTCGCCCCGGTCCCAGGCGTTGAGCAGTTCCTTGATGCCGTTGAGTTTGATGCCCCGCTCCAGCAGCCGGGTGATGGTGTGCACCCGGTTCAGGTGTTCGGGCCCGTAGAAACCGGTGCGACCCTTGACGACCGGCGGCGGCAGCACGCCGCGTTCGTGATAGACCCGCAAACTTCGCACGGTGCTCCCGGACATCCGCGCCAGCTCGTCGATAGTGAACTCACCCGGGCTACTCATGGGTACCAGCAAACCACACGACACCCGTGTAGCGAAGAGCCCCTGAGCGCGGGTATGCCGAGCGTATGCCGGGTGCGGGGCGCGTTCGTACGGGTTGCGGGGCGGGGGGGTCGCGGTCCTATCCTCTCCGCATGATGGATATGGCGGACGCGAGTCCCAGCGTCGCCGAGCGAGAGCGCGCCCTGCGAGAGTTATCTCGGCAACTGGGCGCGGGGAGATTGAGCATGCCCGAATTCGACGAGCGCACAGCGCTCGCCACCCAGGCCGACACCAAGGTCGAACTGGCTCAGTTGTTCACCGATACACCCAGCGTCACCCCGGACCCGGCGCCTGCCCAGGCGCCCGCCAATCCCCTGCCGTCACTGACCGTTCTCACCGGTGCGATTGTCGTATTTGCCGTGGCTTCGGCCTGGAGTGCGGGAAATTTGCTGTGGCTATTACTGATCGCTGCCGCTCCGGTCGCGATCCTGGTCTGGCGGGCCCGCGGGATCGCCTGAGTCCGCCGACGCGGTCACCAGCGGGTGCGCGGACGAACCCCGTTGGCCAGGTCGATCAGCCGATAACGGTGCGGGCGGTCCGGCGCCATCCGTGCCACCGTGCGTAGACCTGATTCGACCCCGCGGCGCAGTCCCGGTTCCGAGCAGGTGAAGCCGAGCAGCGTGGTGTTCGGTCCCGGCTGTCCGCCCGCCCGCACCCATGCCAGCGCCGCACCCAGCACCACGATCCGCAACTGCGGTGCCCGTGGGTCCTCGCCGAGTGCGGCGAGCCGGTCCGCCGCGGCGGCCAGATTCCGTTCGGTGAGTTCGTCGACCGGGCACGATACGAGCAGCAGGCCGATGGTCATCTGGGCCGGCGCGTGGTGGCGGGAGGACACCGGCACCTCGTCGAGGACCTCCACCGCGCCCGCGGTGTCACCCACGGCCGCCAATCGGCGCGCGAGCCCGAAGGCGGCACTGACCACTCCGTGATTGGTACACCATACGGTGCGATAGAACCGCACCGCCCGGGCGTGCCACCGATCGGTGTCCGCCGCCGACCGGGCCTGCCGCAACGTGAGCTCCGCGGTCGCCGCCAGCGCGAGCACGGGCGCTATCTCCCCCGGCACCATGGTGTGCACGGCATCGAAATACCCGAACGCACACTCGAATTCGTCCTCCAGCAGCGCGGCGATACCGCTGTACCAGGACAGTCGCCAGTCGGTGCCGTGATCCGGCGACATCGGCTCGAGTACCTCGCGAGCAGCGCTCACCCGGCCCAGATCGAGGTAGGCCCGCACCGCGACCAGCGCCGACTCCAGCCCGAAGGATATGGGCTGGTCGAGCACGCCGTCGTCGATGCGCTCGTGCATGCGCAGCAGCGAATCGAGGACACGGCCCGGCTCGGTGTGCAGGAGGGTGCCGAGTAGATCGGCGCTGGGGTCGGTGGGGTCGATCAGCGCCACCGGCAGTGCCCGGGCCACCGCTCTCGCCCGCAGCGTCGGAGTGCGGTGGCGGCCATCCACGATGCCGTCGGTGGGGCCGATCAACGTATCGATACCGAAATCGCCTCGCATGGAACCGAATTCCACCGATGCCTGTGGATACTCGCGACCGGTCACCCCCGCCAGCACCATGCGCAGCACTCCCGTCAACTGGCGATGCATGGCGTAGGTGGACGGGAACCGCCGGGCGGGATCGGGATCGGTGGCCCGGCGTAGCAGCCGATCCAGCGCCGGATGCCCGATCGGCGATTCCGCTTGTCGCTCCGGACTTTCCGGCGTACGCGCCGCGAGTACGGCCAGCGTCCGGCCCACAGTGTAGATATCGGACGCGAGAGTAGGACCGGTTTCGGTGATCTCCGGGGCCTGGTATCCCGGTGTGCCGTAGATACTTCCGTATGAGTCCAGGGCCGCGACCGCGCCCAGATCGATGAGTTTGACCTCGTCCGCGCCGACGATGATGTTGTCCGGTTTGAGATCGTTGTACGACAGTCCGAGCGAGTGCAGATAGTCGAGTGCGGGCAAGACCTCCATCACGTACGCGATCGCCTCGGCGACCGGAAGAGGTTGTGGCGCCGCCTCATCCAATAACATGCGCAGCGATTTTCCACCCACGTACTCCATCACGATGTAGCCGTCCGCGACCTCGCGGCCCGCGGCGCGGTGTTTGACGAAGTTGTAGATCTTCACGATCCCCGGATGGGCGACTTCGGACAGGAACTGCCGTTCGGCCAGAGCGACCACGTGCGCCTCGAAATCCTGCGGATTCTGCAGACCCTTGAGGACCACCCAGCGGTCGCTGACATTGCGGTCCACCGCCAGATAGATCCAGCCCAGTCCGCCATGGGCGAGGCAGCCCCGCACCTCGTACTGGCCGGCGACTACCTCTCCGGCCGCCAGGATCGGCCGGAAGTTGAACCGCGAACCACAGTTTCGGCATTCACCGGCCACCTCCCCCGGCTGTCCGTCCACGCCGCGGCCCACCGCGGAACGACAACTCCAGCAGAACCGTTTCGACTCCGGAACCTCCGGATCGGCCAGGATCGCCGCATCCGGATCGACCGCCGCCTCCGGCGATATCTCGACCAGGCCGGCGCCGAGGCGCCGCGGCTCCGGTCGCGAACGCGGAGTGCGCCCCGAGCCGGTGTCCTCGATATCCGAGCCGATCGAGAATTCCGGTGCCGATTCCGGACCGGAGACGGAGCCGGCGGCCACGAGGACCCGCCGCGAGGGCACCATCGCGGCGCTGCGACGAGTTGGCCACGCAGACGAATCCGGATCGGGCCCATCGCCACCTCGGATGCGGCGATCGGCCCAGGTCTGCGGCGAGTCCGCATCGGTTCGCTCCGGCATGAGAATGTACCTCCGAGACCCCGATATGGCGGGGCCCCATTGTTTCTCCACCGGGCGGGCACATTGCCGAGCACGTTCCCAGATGCGGGAACAGGCCCGCCCCGGACAGTCGCCGGGGCGGACCTGCGGGTCTTGCGGTTACCTCTCCGAATCCGCACCGGATCCGGACGCACCCGAACCGTCGGCGTTCCGCGATTCCTCGGATTCCGCAGTCCGAACCGGACTTCCGGTCTCCTCGGTAGCCGTGTCCGCGGCGGCCGAATCCTGGAGCGGACGTTCGGCCAGCACCGGGAACTGCCCCGTGATCCCCTCGCGCTCGGCCGCGACCGCCAGCACCCGGCGGCGAACCAGGAACCAGCCGCCGACCATGAGCGGGAGGATGACGCACACCATCGCCACCACGGCCCACTGCTGTTCGGGCTGACTGCCGTCGGAGGCCATCAGGATGACCACCACGGCCAAGAAGATCAGCGTCGCGATACTGGTGTACGGGGCCCCCATCAGCCGGAACGAGGGCCGCTGGGCCCGCCCGGCACGCCACCACCGCCACAGCTGCAACTGGCACACGATGATGGCCGTCCAGGCGGTGATGGTGCCGAGTGCGGACATGTTCAGCACGATCTCGAACGCCTTGTCCGGAACGACCGCGTTGAGCCCGACACCGATCAGCGCGATGGCGCCGGTGGCCAGAATTCCCACATAGGGCACGCCCGAGCTGGACATTCGCGAAGCCACCGAGGGGGCGCTACCGTTCATCGACATCGAGCGCAGAATGCGACCGGTCGAGTACAGGCCGGCATTGAGGCTGGAGAAGGCCGCGGTCAGCACCACCACATTCATGATCGACCCCGCCCCGCCCAGGCCCAGCTTCGAGAAGAAGGTGACGAACGGGCTCTCGTTGGCGGTGAACTGCTCGAAGGGCACCAGCAGCGCCAGCAGGACCAGCGAACCGACGTAGAACAGCGCGATGCGGGCGATGACGGAGTTGATCGCGCGCGGCATGATCTTCTCCGGATTCTCCGCCTCACCGGCCGCTGTGCCGACCAATTCGACTGCCGCGTAAGCGAATACGACACCGGTCGTGACCGTCACCAGGGATAGATATCCGGTGGGGAACAAGCCGCCGTGCGAACCGAGTAGCGCCGGCCCGGTGGTGTGACCGTCGAGCTTGAACCGGCCGGCCAGGAATACCACACCCACAACCAGGAAGGTCACCAGGGCCACAACCTTGACCAGCGCGGCCCAGAATTCGAGCTCGCCGAACCATCGTACCGAGATCAGATTGATACTGACCACAATGGCCAGGGCGATCAGCGCGATCGACCATTGCGGTATCACTTTCGTCGCACCCCAGTAGTGCACGTACTGGGCGATCGCGGTGATGTCCACGATCCCGGTCATGCACCAGTGGAAGAAATACATCCAGCCGATGCCGAAAGCCAGTTTCTCCCCGTAGAACTCACGCGCATAGGAGACGAACGAGCCCGAGGACGGACGGTGCAGCACCAGTTCGCCGAGTGCGCGAAGAATGAAGAAGACGAAGACGCCGCACACCGCGTACACGATGAACAGTCCGGGGCCGGCGTCGTGCAGGCGTTTGGCCGCTCCCAGGAACAGGCCCGTGCCGATCGCGCCGCCGATCGCGATCATCTGTAACTGCCGCGGCCGCAACGCTTTATGATATCCGGCATCCTCCGCATGCAGCGCGTCCGCGGACGCTCGGACCTCCTCCGAGGGAGGTTGAACTGTTGTCATGAGGTCAGGGACCTTTCATGTGATGGCGATCATAACTACAGATAATGTACCGTCATTTAACGGCACGTTCAAGTGGGAATCCGCTGCCGTTCGTCAACAATGGGATCGGTCCGGTGTGAACGTGGACCGTTCCGCCGGGTATCGGTACGGTGAACAAAGCCGACAGTCGCGGGAGAGTGTCGTCGAGGGAGAATGTCATGGCCTGGCTCGAGCGCGAGTTCATCGCCGTACCGGACGGCCACAAGGAGCAATTGGTCTACAAGTGGCCCGATCTGACCATCCGCCGCTACAGCCGGGTGATCGTCAATGCTGACCAGATCGCGATGTTCGTCAAATCCGGCCGGGTCGTCACCACCCTGGGCCCGGGACGTCATCGGGTCGACGCGGACGAACTGCCGGGGCTGGGTGCCCTGATCGACAAGGTGACCGGGAACAACGCCTACCGTGCGGAGCTCTACTTCATCTCCACGCGGGAAGTTCCCGGCCGGAAATTCGGCGGCCGGCTCGACGATATCGCCGACCCGGCCAGCGAGCAGGTGGTTACCCTGCGGGTCTTCGGCGAATTCGCACTGGCGGTCCGCGATCCGCAACAACTGATCACCTCCCTGGTCGGAACCAACGATCTCACCGATCCTGCCGCAATCGCGTCGTGGTCCGCTGACCTGTTGCTCAAATCGATGAAGATGGCCGTGTCGCGGGGCATCGCACAGGGTGAATGGCGGATCCTCGGATTGTCCGCGCAGATCGCGTCGATCGAGGCCGCGGTGGTCCGGCAGACGAATCTGACCCTCTACGAATACGGGCTCAGGATCGCACGGATGGGCAATTTCGACATCACCCTGGCTCCGGAGGATTCCGAGCGGCTCAAGCGGCTCGCGAAGGACGTCACCTACATCCGCCTCACCGGTGATTTCCAGCGGTACGCGGCCGGGGAGATGGCGCTGGGGGCCGGTCAGGGAATGGCGCAGGGGCACGGTGGCGAGGCCGGATTCCTGGGTGCGGCACTGGGACTCAACGCTCTGAACAGTCAGGCCCACCTGGCGAATCTGACACCTCCGGAGTCCGGTGGGCCCGCGGCACAGCCGGTGCCGTGGGCACGAACCTCACCCCAGCCGGAGACGGTGCACGCCGAGGCCGACCACAGCGAACCGGCCGAGTCCCCGGCAGCGGACTCCGATCCCGCCATCGCCCCGCCCGCGCGGCCACCGATCGCGATTCCGCAGCCCGAGACCTCTACTCGACCTTCGGAAACCACTGCGGCACAAACCACTTCACCGGCCGGTGAGACCGCGTGCCCGGCCTGCGCGAAGGTAAATCCCGACGCCGCACGCTTTTGCATGCACTGCGGTGCCCGGCTGATCGCACCGCCACGGCACTGTATCGAATGCGGAACCGAACTGCCCTCGACCGCGCGTTTCTGCGGTGACTGCGGAACGCGCGCGCCGGGTTGAGCACTACTTGGCGGTAAGAGAACGGGTGCGCCCGAGGCGGTTTACG
>JAFMQT010000569.1 GCA_017354515.1 Nocardia sp.
CACACTCCCCCTGCAGTCGACCCGCGGCGCCGCCCGAATCCGGCGCCGCGGTTCGCACATCCCTACGAAAGGCTGATCTTTGAAGTCCAAGAGCCGCATCGCGGTCCGCATCGCCACCGCGGGCGCCCTGATCGCAGTCCCGCTCGGCGCCCTGACCGCCACCGCCTCCGCCGATACGCCACCGCCTCCGGCCGCCACTCAGCAGGCGCCCGGTACACACCAGGGTCAGCCCGGCCACGGCGCACACCGGCACGGTGGACAGGGCCAGCACACCGGCCAGGGTAAACATGGACAGGGCCACCGGCAGGGCGCGCCCGGCCAGGCACCGGCTCAGCCCGGTCCGGCCAAATAGGCCCGGCCGGACATACATCGAGGGCGGTCCCGCACGCGTCCGCGGGGCTGCCCTCGATGGTGCTTCGGAAAAAGCCGTCAGCCCATTCCGGCGATCCAGTTGTGCATCCAGCTGATCGCGGATTGACCACCGCCGACCGAGTAACTGCCGTACGCGGTATGCGCACCCGAGCCGTAGAACTTCTCGAGCTCCTGCACCCGCTGCCTATTGGCACCCTCGGTCAACTGCGACTGCAGCATCGGAATTCCGCCGTGCGCCATCACATCTCCGATGATGGAGCCGGCCTCGAGCTGGTACCGCCACAGATTCGTCACGCTGGCACCCGATGCCTGCGCGAGGAAGCCGGCGAAGCGGGTCACATAATCCGAATCCTCGGTGGAGCAGTACAGGTCGGTGGGGGCGCAGATGGTCCGCACCCGGTCGCTGACGAAGCCGAAACCGCCCGCCCGCGGTCCACCGGCGCCGGCGCCGCCGACCCGGGGACCGACCTGGATATCCGACGGCGATCGACTCGGATCCGAGATCAGGCCGACGCCGGCGATACTCTCCGGACGCACCGGACTCAGGCCGGTGCCGATCTCGGCGGCCAGATCGCCGGCCGCGTCCGCGCCCTGGCTGTAGCCGACAATCGCGTAGCGGGTACCCGGGCAGCGGGCGGACATCGCCTGTATGGTCCCGCGAGCGTTGTCCACCGCCTGCTTCTTCGAGGCACCGTAGACATCGCCCTCCCACGGGAAGGCGCTCGCGGCGTAGTTGATGTAGTCGACCTTCGTGGATGAGGGCAGACCGCGGGTGACGCCGCCCAGCATGCCCGGGCCGCTCATATGCTGCCGGTGATCACCGGTTTCCCAGGTACCGGGAATCGCAATGACATTCAGCTTCGGGCAGCCCGGAGCCGCGCTCGCCGAACCACTTCCGTACGCGGCGCCCGCCCCCGCGAAACCTGTCACCAACGCCATGGCCGCACCCGCGACCGCGACAAATCTCCTCAACCGCATACTGCTCCAGTCCAAGCCGGCCCCGGCCGGGGCATCCGCAATTTTCGACGCCAATGATGACCCGCTCGAATGGCCGCGGGGTTAAATCTCGGCGAAGCAAAACAAAGAATAACGACGTCGCAACGGATCCGCCATCCGAGATCACAAATTAGTCCGATTTACGATGTTTAAAATCGAATCCGATGTTGCCGCAGTTCAGCTGCCGAAAAGTAGGTGCCTGCGGACCGAGTGGTCCGCAGGCACCGTGTAATATGCCCGAATCGCCAGATCAGCGCTGCGGCGCCGAGGTCGGCTCGATAGGCGCCGGGAGCGCCGTCTCGCCCTCGAGGTAGTTGTCCACCGCGGAGGCCGCCGAGCGTCCCTCGGCGATCGCCCACACGATCAGCGACTGACCGCGGCCCATATCACCGGCCACGAACACGCCGGGAACCGTTGTCTGCCAGTCCTTCCCACGCTTGACGTTACCGCGCTGGTCGTAGCCGACACCGAGATCCTCGAGCAGACCCGGCTTCTGTGGGCCGACGAAACCCATCGCCAGCAGCACCAGATCGGCGTCCAGGGTGAACTCGGTGCCCTCGACCTTCTCGAAGCGGCCGTTGACATTGGTCACCTCATGCGCCTGCAGGCCCGTGACCACCTGCCGCCCGTGCTCGTCCTCGCGGCCGACGAAACGCTCGGTGTTCACCGAATAGACACGCTCACCGCCCTCCTCATGCGCCGAGGACACCCGATACATGAGCGGATAGGTCGGCCACGGCGTCGAATCGGCCCGCTCGGCCGGCGGCTTCGGCATGATCTCGAACTGATGCACGCTGACCGCGCCCTGACGATGCGAGGTGCCCAAGCAGTCGGCGCCGGTGTCACCGCCACCGATGATGACGACCTTCTTACCCTTGGCCGTGATCGGCGGAACGGAGCTTGCGGAGTGACCATTACCCGGAACGGAGCTTGCGGAGTGACCATTACCCGGAACGGAGCTTGCGGAGTGACCATTACCCGACACCGTCGTGTGTGCCGATCCACCGTTGAGTACCGGCCGGCCGTTCTCATCGAATCCATCGCCCAGCTGCACGCGGTTGGACAGCGGCAGAAATTCCATCGCCTGATGGATACCGTCCAGATCACGGCCCGGAATCGGCAGATCACGGGCGATCGTGGAACCACCGGCGAGCACCACGGCGTCGAACCGCTCCCGCAGCTGCTCGGCGGTGATGTCGACACCGACGTTCACCCCGGCCTTGAAGATGGTGCCCTCGGCCTCCATCTGCGCCAGGCGACGGTCGATGAAGCGCTTCTCCATCTTGAATTCCGGAATGCCGTAGCGCAGCAGACCGCCGATGCGATCGTCGCGCTCGAACACCGTCACGGTGTGGCCGGCGCGGGTCAGCTGCTGAGCCG
>JAFMQT010000570.1 GCA_017354515.1 Nocardia sp.
CGGTCAGCGCCGCCGCGGCCGCCACCGCCGCGATCCGCGCCCAGCCGCGCCGTCGAGCGCGGACATGTTCAGCCGTGCCCGACCCGTGTGTGCTCGCCATACAGTGCCTCCGCATCTCTTCCCGACCGATTCCGGTCAGGGCAGATTAATTCATCTCAGATTTCGTCGGGTGAACAGCACGGCGTGTTACTACCACAGCGATCACATTCGCCGCGTGACCGACACCACTTTGCCCAGAATCACCGCCCGATCGCCGTCGATCACCGCATACGCCGGGTTGCGGGGTTCGAGGTAGACGTGTCCGCCGCGGCGCCGGAACACCTTCACCGTGGCCTCGTCGTCGATCATGGCGGCCACGATGTCACCGGAGTGCGCCTCGGGCTGATGGCGCACGATCACGATGTCACCGTCGCAGATGGCGGCATCGACCATCGAATCCCCCCGCACCCGTAGTCCGAAGACGGTGCCGCGCCCGACCAGATCCCGCGACAGCAGCAGCTGCTCATCGGTGTGTTCGGTGGCCAGAATCGGGGTGCCGGCGGCGATATCGCCGACCACCGGGACACGCACCGCATCCGAGGCGGGCTCGCGGGCCTGCCCGGGCGCCAGGAACGCCCGCACATCCAGTGGCCGGCTCGCCGACGACCCGCGCCGCAGAAAGCCCTTGTCCTCGAGATCGCGTAGATGCCGCGACACCGTGGAGGTCGAGCGCACGCCGACCGCTTCGGCGATCTCCCGGGTGCCCGGCCCATACCCGTTGCGGCGCACCGTATCCCGGATCACCTCCAGGATCCGGCGTTGACGCTCGGGCAGCCGGGAGGTGTCGAGGTACTCGAGTGCGTCGGTGTCGTCGTATCCGGTCACCGCAGCATCGTAGGTAGCCGTGTGGCACCCGCACCCCACCGGGTGCCCGCAGATGTCAGTTCACACAGGGAATCTGGGAACCGATGCTGGTGGTGACCGGTTTACCGGAGTCCTGACCATCGGGGGTCGTGCTGGTCGCCGCAGCCTGGCCGCCGTTGCTGGTAGTGGTGGGTTTGGGACCGGCCGCGGTGGTCGCGGCGGGACCACCCATCGCCTCGGGCAGGGTGAAGTCGCTGCCGAGCACCACCTTCACCTCCCCGGGATCCAGATTGTCGGAACCCGCGGTCGGCAGCCCGCCCAGCATATCGGCGGCCTGGGTGGCATCGGCGTCGGCGCCGGACCCGAAATACACCACCGAACTCGACCCGTCGGCGTAGCCGCCGTTGCCGACCTGCCCCTTACGGAAACCCTTGGCCACCAACGCCGCCGACACCTTCGCCGCACTGCCGCTGGGCCCGCCGGCGTTCATCACATCCACGGTGCTGGTCGGCTGGGACATCGGCGCGCTGGTCGAGGGTTCGGCGACACCGAACGCACTGCGCACGGTCTTCTTGATCGCCGCGGGATCGATCATGTTGACGTCCTGGCCGTCGACATTGTCGTAGGCCTTGATCGGCAGGGTCTGGAACTGAATCGGAATCGAGCCCGCCCGCCCCAGGGTCTGGGCGAAATCGAGTACGTTCCAGCCCTGCGACAGCACGACATCGTTGTCTGCGGCGTCGATGAGCTGCTGCATCTTGCCGATGTTGGTCAGCGTGCCCGAATCCTTGAGCTGTTTGGCCACCGAGGTCAAAAACGCCTGCTGGCGGTGTGTGCGGTCGAGGTCGCCATTGTCCAGGCCGTGCCGCTGGCGCACGAACGAGAGCGCCTGGGAGGCGTTCAGGTGCTGGGGTCCGGCCGGGAAATTCGCGCCCGAGAAGAACGAGTCGTTGACCGCATGGTTCAAACACACATTGACCCCGCCCAGGATCGTCGCCAGATCATAGAATCCGACCAGCGAGATCTCGGCGAATCGGTTGATCGGCACTCCGGTCAACGATTTCACGGTCGCGACGATCGATTCGCGCCCCGCCTCGCGGCCCTGATGTTCGAGCTGAACCTGATCCTTGACGCCCTGATTCTCGAGCTTCTGCTCCACGGAGGCCTTCTTGAGCCCGTAGGCCTCCTTGATCTTGGCGTGGTCGTAGCCGGGAATGTCACTCACGCGCACATAGTCGTCGCGCGGGATGGAGAACGCGGTGACCTTCTTCAGATCCTTCGGAATATGAACCAGGATCAGCGAATTGGCGTTGTAGCCGCCCTCGCTGCCGTCACCGGCGTGCAACTGATCGATGATGTTCTTGGGCAGGTCGTTGCCGTTCTGGTCCTTCCGGGTGTCCAAACCGATCAGCAGAATGTTCATATCGCCGTCCAGTGCCGCGGCGTCGGCGTCGCTGATCACATTGGACCGGGTGAAACCGGAGTTCACACCGTGTTCGGTGTAGTAGGCGAAACCGGTGCCGGTCACCACCACCACCGCCGTCAACGCCGACAGCAGCCGCCCCGCGACCTTCGCCGCGCGATGCGAACCGCCGGGTTTGCGCGGCGGTCCGGTGCGCGCCCGACGCCGGTTCGCCGCCGCCAGTGTCCGCGGCCGGGACTTCGACTCGGACAGCGCGGACTTCTTCTCGGTCGGCGCGGGTTCGGCGGATGCGGACGCCGCGGCCGCCATGACACGTGTCTCGCCCTCGTCGGCCGATGGTGACTGCTCACCGCGGCGCGGCCATTGCGCACCGCCCTGGCGGAACCGTTCCACACGCTCGTCCTCGGCCTCGGCCCGGCGGGCACCGGTGGCCACCGACCGGCTCCATGGCGGTGTGGCGGCGCGGCGCGCACGCGGGG
>JAFMQT010000571.1 GCA_017354515.1 Nocardia sp.
GGATATCAGCGCACCTACGAGGCGATGATCCCGCTGGCTTCGATCGAGGGTTTCACCCTCACCTCGAGCATGTGGGACCCGAGTGTCGGGCATTGAGGCGAATCCGGTGTCACGCACGCCCGCCCGCCCCGGCACACTGGAGCCATGACCGCAGTGGGTGAATACGTCGATGTCGTGATCGTGGGCGCGGGGCTGTCCGGGATCGGTGCGGGCTACCGCCTGCAGACCGAGGTGCCGGACAAGTCCTACGCGATTCTGGAGGCGCGCGACACCCTGGGCGGGACCTGGGATCTGTTCCGGTATCCGGGCGTGCGCTCGGATTCGGATATGTTCACCCTGAGCTATCCGTTCGAACCGTGGCGCGAACCGGAATCCATCGCCGAAGGTCCGGCGATTCTGCGCTACATCACCGATACCGCGCGCCGCCACGGCATCGACGACAAGATCCGCTACCGCACCAAAGTCGTTGCCGCACAGTGGTCCAGCGCGGATGCCCGGTGGACGCTGACACTCGAGCGCGACGGCCGGGCCAGCACCATGAGCTGCCGGTTCCTGTACTCGTGTGCCGGCTATTACAACTATGACCAGGGCCACGCCCCGCAATTCCCGGGTGTGGCGGACTTCGCCGGAACCGTGGTGTATCCGCAATTCTGGCCCGAGGACCTCGATTACGCCGGTAAGAAGGTCGTGGTGATCGGCAGTGGGGCCACCGCGGTCACCCTGGTTCCGGCCATGTCGCGCGACGCCGAACTGGTGACGATGCTGCAGCGCACCCCCACCTGGATCTCGGCGCTGCCCAGCCGGGACAAAGTGGCCGACCGGATCCGGAGCCTGCTGTCGCCGCGGCTGGCGCACCGGGTGATCCGCACCAAGAACATCCTGATGAGCACCGCCTTCTATCAGTACTGCCGGCGCCGCCCGCAGGCCGCGCGCGATCTGCTGACCGGTGTCGCGGCGAAGATCCTGAAAGATGAGCAGCTGGTCGCCGACCATTTCACCCCGGATTACAACCCGTGGGATCAGCGCCTGTGCGCGATCCCGGACGCCGACTTCTTCAAGGCGATGAACAAGGGGAAGGCCGAGGTGGTCACCGATCACATCGATTCCTTTGTTCCCGAGGGCATCCGGCTCGCATCCGGGAAGGTGCTCGAGGCCGACGTCGTGGTCTCGGCCACCGGGCTGCAGCTGCTGGCCTTCGGCGGTATCGCCCTCGAGGTCGACGGGAAGCCGGTGGACCTGTCCGACCAATTCGTCTGGCAGGGAACCATGCTCACCGGCGTACCCAATTTCGCGGTCTGCATCGGATACACCAATGCCTCCTGGACGCTGCGCGGGGATCTCACCTCCCGGCTGGTGTGTAAGGTGCTGGCGCATCTGGACCGCCGGGGCTACGAGGCGGTGGTTCCGGAACCGGACCGCGCGCTGTCCGAGCGCCCGCTGCTGGATCTGGCGTCCGGGTATATCCAGCGTTCGATCGCCGAATTCCCGCGTCAGGGCGATCGGCATCCGTGGAAGGTACGCCAGAACTACATTCTGGATTCGGCGACCACCATGCGCACCGATCTCGACAAGACGCTGCGGCCGGTCCGCCGGACCCCCGCGCTCCAGCAGGTCTGATCGGATCGTCCGCACCGACGAGACTCCCGAACAATGATGTCTGATTTCCGCTGGTATCGGCGGTGGTGCGGGGGCAGATTGGATGTATGGGAATCCGTTCAGGAAGGGACCGGCGATGACGGTATTTACCACGATCCCGAGCCCGGTCGGCGAACTGATCGTCGCCGGTGAGGTGCGCGGGCACGGTGTCGCACTGAGCTCGCTGTCGATCGCGGGTGGCGGCAAAGCTGTTGTCCCGCAGCCCGAGTGGATCCGGGACGATATCGCTTTCGCGCCCGTCGTCGATCAGTTGAACGGCTATTTCGCCGGCGAGTGCACCCGATTCGAACTCGAGTACGCGGTGCGGGGAACCGAATTCCGGAGTCGGGTGTGGGCCGCGCTCGATGAGATTCCCTACGGGGACACGGTGACCTACGGCGAGATCACCGCCCGCATCGGCGCCTCGCGGGCGGCGGTGCGGGCGGTCGGATCGGCGATCGGGGCGAATCCGCTGCTGATCGTGCGCCCCTGTCACCGGGTGGTCGGGGCCGATGGCGGCCTGACCGGATATGCGGGCGGCATCGACCTTAAGCGGCGCCTGCTGGAACTCGAACAGGCCGACTGAATCTCGGCCTGTTCCGGGGTCGTTCGGGTCAGCGGTCGATACGACGATCGGCGGACCGATCGGCGCCGCGCAGGCGGTCCATCGCCGCGCGGATTCGGTCCTGCCGGTTCGGATCACAGACCCGGAATTCGACATGGATGCCCGGGCGGGTGGTATCGATCGACACCGCGGATTCGTTGTCCGTGCGCGGCACGGCGCGAGAGGAAGCGGTCATATCTCCCAGTGTGCACCCGAGGCTATTTTCTGGCAATGTGTTCTGCCGCTCGTAAGGCGTCGAATCGGTATCGAAATACTCGGGGATACAGTCGCTTACATTCGCCCGCCCGCCATGATCAGGACTTGTGGCCGACCAGTTCGCGTTTGCGGGCTTCGCGTGCCAGGGCCCGGTCGCGCTGCTCTTCGAAACGCGCACAGTCGGTTCGGAGGGTTTCCAGATAATCGCCGAGGGTATTGCGGGCGCGATCCCCGCGGGCGGTGAAATCGTTGCGCTCGAGCACATTCCACTTGCGCAACACCGGCA
>JAFMQT010000224.1:0-3790 GCA_017354515.1 Nocardia sp.
GACACACCTCACCGTCGAGCTCGGTGGTGAGCTCGAGATCGGAGGCGTCGAGTTCGGTCTCGATCCACGGACCGAGCGGGCAGAACGTGTCATAACCCTTGCCCCGGGTCCACTGTCCGTCGTACTTCTGGATATCGCGGGCGGTCACGTCGTTGGCGACGGTGTAGCCCAGTATCACCTCCGCGGCCTTCGCGGCGGGCACATCCTTACACGGCCGCCCGATGACCACCGCCAGCTCGCCCTCGTAATCGACGCGGGATGCCGCCGGTGGCAACAGGATCGGAGTATTCGGGCCCACTATGGCGGTGTTGGGCTTGAGGAAGATCACCGGATCCTGCGGTGTCTCACCGTCGAATTCGGCGACGTGCGCGGCATAGTTCTTGCCCACGCACACCACCTTGCTGGCCAGGATCGGGGCCAGCAGCCGCACATCGGCCAGCGACCAGCTGCGACCGGTGAAGGTCGGGGTACCGAAGGGATGCTCGGCGATCTCCCGGGCGATCTCGGCGGAACCGTCTGTCTCGATACTCACGAACGCGACCCCGTCGGGGCTGGCAACACGACCTAGACGCATGGGGTGAGTGTATCCACCCGGCCGAATCCCTCCGACCACCCGGTCTGCCCGGGCGGTAGGTGAGCGAAATGGGCTTGATCTCACCTCGGGTACCGGGTGTACCGTACTCGGTAGGTCCAAAGAATAAGACGTATGTCTCAATATATGAGACTAGTTCATGAGACACAGATGTTGAGACACGAGGTGCACCCGATGGCAACCGTGACCCGGATACGCGCGACCCGGCGGTGGGCCATGCTGGCCCTCGGAGTATTCGCGCAGACCGCCAGCGCCGTGATGGTGAACGGCATGCCATTCCTGCTGCCGGCCCTGACCGACCGCGGAATGCCCTTGGCCACAGCGGGTCTGCTGGTGGCGATGCCGATGGTCGGGATGGTCTGCACCCTGATCGCGTGGGGGTACGCGGTCGACCGGTTCGGCGAGCGCATCGTGCTGGCCGCCGGACCGGCTGTGATGTGTGTGACGGGTGTGGCGGCGGCGATGGTGACCAACTACGTTCTGCTGGGTTTTCTTCTGCTGCTTGCCGGTACGGGCGCGGCCAGTACCAACGGAGCCAGTGGGCGGGTGATCGCCGGCTGGTTCCCGGCCGATCAGCGCGGACTGGCGATGGGTATCCGGCAGACGGCCCAGCCCCTCGGCGTCGGCATCGCCGCGATGGCGATCCCCGCCGTCGCGCACGCCGCCGGATTCTCCACCGCCATCCTGGTTCCCGCGACCATGGCGGGTCTGGCGGTGGTCGGATGCCTGGCCGGAATCATCGACCCACCGCGGCCGCCGCGCGGGGAGAATCATTCGGACAACCCGTATCGCGGCGACACCACGCTGTGGCGGATCCACGGCGTGTCGGTGCTGCTGGTGGTACCGCAGGCCACACTGTGGACGTTCGCCCTGCTGTGGCTGCATCGCGACGGCGGACTGGGCTTGTGGCAGGCCGGTCTGATCGTGACCGCGACCCAGTTCCTGGGCGCGGCGGGGCGGATCGGCGCCGGCATCTGGTCCGACCGGGTGGGCAGCCGGGTGCGGCCACTGCATACGGTGGCGATCGCGGCCCTGGTGTCGATGGCGGCGCTGGCCGGTGCGGCCTGGACGCACTGGTGGTGGGCGGCGATCCCGATCCTGTTCGCGGCCTCGGTGATCACCGTCGCCGACAACGGCCTGGCTTTCACCGCGGTCGCGGAATTGGCCGGACCCTATTGGAGCGGGCGCGGTTTGGGAATCCAGAACACCGGGCAGCATCTGGCGACCGCGGCGGTCCCACCGGTTTTCGGCGCGCTCATCACCGCGGCGGGATATCCGGCCGCGTTCGCGGTCGCCGCGGTCATCGCGGCAGTGGCCATACCCCTGGTTCCCCTGCGCACTGCCCGTTGATCGACGAGTCCCGAACCGGGACAGCTATTTTCACATGCGCACGGCCACCTCAGCCGGCGCGGTCATCGGTTCGAACGACTACCTCGAGCGACAGTTCTGGCCTAGGGTGCATAGCGCGAACGCACGTTTTCGCTCGGCATATTGACCTCATGAAGGAATAACCGTGTCACTTTCTCTCACCACCCTCGGCCGGAGTATGGCCGTCGCCACGATCACCGCAGGCGCGGTCATGATCGGTGCGAGCACCTCGACGGCCGCCCCGGCCCTCGTCCAGCCACAGCAGCCGACCGCCGCGACGCAGGTGACCACGATCAGCGACAAGACCACCCACACCGTGGCCGCCACCCTCGGCACCGGTCACTTCGTGGCCGACGAGGCCACCCACTCGATCAAGGTCACCGACAACTCCGGAAAAACCCTGGAGTCGATTCCGCTGACCGTGAACGGCGCGGCCGCTCCGGTTTCGGCCACCGTCGGTAACGACGGCAAGACCCTGAATCTGAAGCAGATCTCCTTCACCGACACCGGCAATCAGCTGATCAACCAGTGGGTCTGGGGTGTGCAGCACGGCGGCGCGGTCGGTGCGATCCTCGGCTGCCTGATAGGCCTGTTCTTCTTCGTGCTGCCCGGCTGCGCCATCGGCGCGGCGATCGGCGGTGCGATCGGCAGCCCGAACAGCGGTCAGATCAACGCCACCTTCTTCCGGCTGGTCCAGGGCGGCTGAGCCGGGCCCGAACACCGAACGATCCCCCTGTCGCGGACGACAGGGGGATCGTTTCGTCTTCGGGCGCCGCCGGATTCAGACCGCGGCGGCGATGCGGTCACCGACCGCGACCGTGGATGCCGCCCCGGTGCGCGAGGCCAGATCCTTGGCCACCGCTGCCTCGACCCGGGCCGCCTGCTCGGCCATGCCGAGATGGTTGAGCAGCAACGACAGCGACAGGATCGCGGCCGTCGGATCGGCCTTCGACTGCCCGGCGATATCGGGGGCGCTGCCGTGCACCGGTTCGAACATGCTCGGATTGGCGCCGGAGGCGTCGATATTGCCGGAGGCCGCCAGCCCGATTCCGCCGGACACCGCGGCCGCCAGATCGGTGATGATGTCACCGAACAGGTTGTCGGTCACGATCACATCGAAGCGGCCCGGATCGTTGACCATGTGGATGGTCGCGGCATCGATGTGCTGATAGGCGGTTTCGACATCGGAGTACTCCGCGCCGATCTCGTCCACCGCGCGCTTCCACAGCGAGCCGGCGTAGGCGAGCACATTGTTCTTGTGCAGCAGGGTCAGGTGCCCGCGCCGGGCACGGGCCTTCTCGAACGCGTAGCGCACCACACGCTCCACACCGAATCGGGTATTGGTGGAGACCTCGGTGGCGACCTCGTGCGGCGTGCCGACGCGAATCGCACCGCCGGTGCCGGTATACGGGCCTTCGGTGCCCTCCCGCACGACGACGAAATCGATCTCCGGATTCGACGCCAGCGGGCTGCTCACGCCCGGAAACAATTTGGACGGGCGCAGATTCACGTGATGGTCGAGTTCGAACCGGGTCCGCAGCAACAACCCCCGCTCGAGCACACCGCTGGGCACCGACGGATCACCGATCGCCCCGAGCAGGATCGCGTCGTGCTGCTTCAGTTCCGGCAGCACGCTGTCGGGCAGAATCTCCCCGGTCGCATGGAACCGCTTGGCCCCCAGGTCGTATTCGGTCTTCTCGACCCCGGGCAGCACCACATCGAGCACCTTCAGTGCCTCGGCGATGACCTCGGGACCGATACCGTCGCCCGGAATGACAGCGAGTTTCATGACTTGGCTCCGTTCGGAAGTACGAAGGCGCCCCCCCCCCG
>JAFMQT010000224.1:3800-7290 GCA_017354515.1 Nocardia sp.
GGCCGGGCGGCGCCGTCGGTGGGGACAGATCAGCTCAGGTCGACCTGGGTGACCTTGGCGGCGCCGACGGCGCCGGAGATGGCGGAGCGCACATTCTCGGGAACCGACTGGTTGACGCGCAGGATGACCGTCGCGCCCTCGTTGTCGACGTCCTGGCTCAGCTGTGCGGCCTGGATGTCGACGCCGGCCTGGCCCAGTTCGGTGCCGATCTTGCCGAGCGCACCGGGCTGATCGGTGTAGTTGACCACAGCGAGGTTCAGACCCTCGGCGCGCATGTCGTAGTTCCGGCCGTTGATATTGACGATCTTCTGCACCTGCGCGGGCTCGGTCAGCGTGCCGGCCACGTTCAGGGTGCGCCCGTCACCGAATACCGCGCGCAGATCGACCAGGCTGCGGTGGCTGGGGCTGTCGGTCACAGTGGTGACCGAGGTGTCGACACCGCGCTCGGCGGCGAGCTGGGGGGCGTTGACGAAGGTGACCGGATCCTCGATCACCGCGGAGAAGATGCCGCGCAGAGCCGAAAGTTCCAGCACCGCAACCTCTTGCGCGGACAGCTCGCCGCGCACCTGCACCTCGAGGCTGACCGGCAGCTCATCGCCCAGCGCACCGAGCAGCACACCCTGCTTGCGCACGATCTCGAGCCAGGGCGCGACCTCGTCGCCGACCGCACCGCCGGTGACGTTCACCGCGCCGGGCACGAATTCACCGGCGAGAGCGAGCAGAACGGATTTTGCGACATCGGTGCCGGCCCGGTCCTGCGCCTCGGAGGTGGATGCGCCCAGATGCGGGGTCACCACGACCTGCGGCAGTTCGAACAGGGGGCTGTCGGTGCACGGTTCGGTCGCGTAGACGTCCAGACCGGCGGCGCGGACATGACCGGAGGTGATGGCGTCGGCGAGCGCCTGCTCGTCGACCAGGCCACCGCGGGCGGCGTTGACGATGATGACGCCGGGTTTGGTCAGCGCCAGCTTCTCCTTCGACAGCAGGCCCTTGGTCTCGGGGGTCTTGGGCAGGTGCACCGAGATCAGGTCGGCGCGTCCGAGCAACTCGTCCAGGCTCAGCAATTCGATACCGAGCTGGGCGGCGCGGGCCGGAGACACGTAGGGGTCGTACGCGACGATCTTGGTCTCGAAGGCGGCCAGGCGGGCGGCGAACAACTGGCCGATACGGCCCAGGCCGATGACACCGACCGTCTTGCCGAAGATCTCGACACCGTTGAACTTGCCGCGCTGCCAGGTGTGCTCACGCAGTGTCGCGTCGGCGGCCGGGATCTGGCGGGCCGCGGACAGCAGCAGCGTGACCGCGTGCTCGGCGGCGGTGTGGATATTGGAGGTGGGCGCGTTCACGACCATGACCCCGCGCTCGGTGGCGGCCGGGACGTCGACATTGTCCAGGCCCACGCCCGCGCGGGCGACGATCTTCAGGTTCTTCCCGGCTTCGAGAACTTCGGCGTCGACGGTGGTGGCCGAGCGGACCAGTATCGCGTCCGCGTCCGGAACGGCGGCCAGCAGTTCGGCTCGATTGGGACCGTCGACCCAGCGAACCTCGACACCGTCACCGAGCGCATCGACGGTCGACTGGGCGAGCTTGTCGGCGATCAGAACAACAGGACGGCCATTGGGGCTCACTGTGGGGTACTCCTGGGGAGAGAAGGTCGGCATTTACCGCGAACCAGCTTAATGGGCCCGCCCTCGCCGGGTTGTACCGCCCGGTAGGCAGGTGCCCGCAGATGCCGGGGCCGGCCGGTCACCGCCGATGGACACGAATGGGGCCCCGCATCTCGATGATACGGGGCCCCACTGTAAGTCGCGATGTTGCCGCGGAATCAGAGAACGCGAACGCCCTGGGCCTGCGGGCCCTTCTGACCCTGGCCGATCTCGAACTCCACGCGCTGCCCCTCGTCGAGGGACCGGAACCCGCTGCCGCTCACAGCCGAGTAGTGGACGAACACATCAGGGCCGCCACCGTCTTGGGCGATGAATCCGAAGCCCTTCTCGCTGTTGAACCACTTCACTACGCCTTGCGCCATTTCATACCTTCTGTAGACGAGCCGAGCCGATCAACGTCACGATCGTCCCGTTCTCGTCACACCACACTGCCACGTGCGACGATCCGGCGCCAGCAGGTGGCACAGTCACGCACACCACACCGGCGGCCACTCGGCTACCAGGCATTTCATCCCGGATTTACGTAATAGCGCCGTGATCATTCCGTAATAGTCACCACAAGTCTTGTTCGCTCCGACATCGCCGTCGCCCCACGCCTCACAGATTCGGAAAATCCGGACAATATCCCCCGACCCGGGCGGGTCATTCCCGACCGCGCCGCCCGCAGCGTGTTCCAGCTCGGCTCAGCCGGCGTAAATTCCCCCTGATCAGTGGCTATGCGTCCCCTGTGAACCGGAACCGACCGCATGGAACAGGCCGTGGAGGGCGCCATGCAGGTCGTGCAGCAGACCTTCATGATCACCGAGACCCGCACCGATGAAATGGAGAAACATTCGAATACCTCTACATTGCCGACGATACCGAAGACTATCGACTATAACGATACCGCCGCTACATCTGAGATGTTACTCGCAGTAACAGAATATGACCGGAACCACAGCACCGCCTCGAATAGTAGGCAGCGTCACACTCAGCTGAGGCCGATGACGCGGACATCGGTCGCCTCCGGCCCGGATCTGGTGTGCCGGACCTCGAATTCGACCCGCTGTCCCTGTACCAGTTCCCGGAACCCCTCACCGTAGAGTTCTGTGTATTCGACGAAGACCTCGCCTCCCCCGAGGTCGGGGAGTATGAAGCCGAAGCCCTTCCGGCTGTCGAACCATTTCACGGTTCCCTGCAACTATGTTTCTCACTCACTTCTCGATGGCGGCCGGAACACTACGGTAATGGACGATGCAATTCCCGTTGCAGCGCTTCCAGTTCCACACCACCGGCCATCTGCCGGGTCAGCTCGGCCACGTCGATCTCGGGCTTGCCGTAATCCCCGAGTACCCGCCCCTGCCGCAGCACCAGGAATCGGTCCCCCACCGGGTACGCGTGCTGCGGATTGTGGGTGATCAGGACGACGGCCAGACCGCGGTCGCGGGCCCTGGCCACATGACGCAGCACGATCCCCGACTGCTTGACCCCGAGTGCCGCGGTGGGCTCGTCGAGGATCAGCACCCGAGCCCCGTAGTGCACCGCCCGCGCGATCGCCACGCATTGGCGCTGGCCGCCGGACAGGGTTCCGACCGGCTGATCCGGATCGCGAATCTCGATCCCCATCTCCGCCAGTGCCGAGCGGGCGCTCTCGCGGGCCCGGGTGCGATCGAGCAGCCGCAGCGGCCCGAATCCGACCGTCGGCTCCGAACCCAGGACGAAATTGCGCCAGACGCTCATCAGTGGAACCACCGCGAGATCCTGATGGACCGTGGCGATACCGCGGTCCAGAGCGGCCCGCGGCGAGGTGAACCGGGTGGGCTCGCCCTCGACGCGCAGGGTTC
>JAFMQT010000572.1:0-896 GCA_017354515.1 Nocardia sp.
CTTCGTCACCACGACGCAGCTGCGGGAGGCGACCCGCCGCGCCGCGAGCACGGCGTCGATTCTGCTCGAGGTCGGCCCCCGCCCGCATCTGCAGACCCCGCTACGCAGACACAGTCGCGGTGACGGCGGCCCCCTGCTGGTCCTGCCCACACTGACCCGTAACAAGCCGGGAACGGCGGGGTTGGATGAGACCGTGGACCGGATTCTGGCGCACGGTGCGCCTGCGAAGGAGTAGGTCCCCAGTATGACGAGCACCGATGCGAGAGACCGGCTCGCAGAACTCGCGCCCGAGGATTCGCGCGCGGTTCTGCGAACCATGCTGCTGTCCCGGGAATTCGACCGACGCGCAGGCATTTTCGGCCGTCAGGGCAAAGCCTGGTTCCACATCTCCTCCGCCGGCCACGAAGGGTTGGCGGGTGCGGCGATTCCGCTCGGCCCGGACGACATCGTCTTCCCGCACTATCGGGATCGCGCGTTGCTGATGATGCGCGGTATGGACATCACCGATATGACGCGGGACCTGGTGGGCGCACCCCGATCACCTTCCGGTGGCCGGAATATGGGCTCGCACTTCAGTTCTCGTCGGCACAATGTCTTCTCGATCGCGAGTCCGGTAGGGAGCCAATGCCTTCCGGCCGCCGGTGCGGCGTGGACGCAACTGCTGAACGGGACCGACAATGTGGTGCTGTGCTCGGTCGGCGACGCCTCGACCCGGCAGGGCGAGTTCTACGAAGCGGTCGCGTGGGCGGTCGATCTCGGCCTGCCGATCGTCTTCCTGGTTTCCGACAACGGTTATGGCATCAGCACGCCGACCTCGGGTCTGGCGCCGGTGCACCGTCCGGTGCTGCACGACGGCCTGGTCCAGCGGGTCGACGGCGTCTGTCCCCTCGCGGTCG
>JAFMQT010000572.1:906-2736 GCA_017354515.1 Nocardia sp.
GGAATCGCACACCTCCTCCGACGATCATCGCGTATATCGCAGCGATGACGACATCGCCGGGCTCCGGGACCCGGTGCGGATCTTCGCCGACCGCCTCGTCGACGGTGGAATCCTCACTCCTGACGAGCTGGAAGCGCTTCGGCAGGAAGTCCGTGAGCAGGTCGAACGCGATGCGGCGGCGGTGCTCGACGAGGAGCCGCACGACCCGTCTACCGTGCACGATCACCTGTTCTCCCCGGCCGCCGGAGCACCATTGCCCGCCGAGCGGTCCTACGCCTCGATCGTCGAGGCGGTCAACGGAGCGCTGCGCCAAGGGCTAGCCCATTACCCCGATATGGTGCTGTTCGGCGAGGACATCGAGGACCCCAAAGGCGGCGTATTCGGCTTCACCAAGGGGCTCGGTGATGCCGGCGGCGGACGGGTATTCAATTCCCCGCTCGCCGAGGCGACCATCGCCGGGGCGGCGGTCGGCCTGGCGGCTACCGGAAAACGGCCCGTGGTCGAATTGCAGTTCATCGACTTCGCCGGCCCCGCGTGGAGCCAGATCACCAACCAGCTGGCCACGCTGCGCTGGCGGACCATGGGCGAGTGGTCGTGTCCGGTGGTCATGTACGCGCCCTACGGGGCCTATCTCCCGGGCGGCGGCATCTGGCACTCGCAGAGCAATGAGGCGCTGTTCACCCATATCCCCGGTCTGCGAGTCGTCGTGGTCAGTCACGCCGACGATGCGGAGGCGGCCTTTCTGGAGGCGTTCGCCGGTGCGGATCCGACGTTGATCCTGTTGCCGAAGCATCTGATGCGGATCCGCGATGCCGACCGGCCGCATCCGGTCGCACCGGGCCGTCGAGCGCGGCTGATCCTCGAAGGCTCTGATGCCACCGTGGTGACCTGGGGCAACGGGGTCGAACTCGCGACCCGTGCCGCTGAAACCCTGGCGAGGAAATCGGTTTCGGTCGAGGTGCTGGATCTGGTGTGGCTGTGTCCCTGGGACCGGGCGACGGTGGCCGAATCGCTGGCGCGGACGGGCCGTCTGATCGTGGTGCAAGAGGACAACCGGACCAGCGGCTTCGGCGCGAGCCTGCTGGCCGATATCACCACCAGCGACGACGACTTCTTCTCCCTGCTGGCCCCACCGCGTCTGGTGGCGCGGGCGGACACCCACGTTCCGTTTCATCCGGCGCTCGAGGCCGCCCTGCTGCCGGATGTCGACGAGGTCATCGATGCCATTCGGTCGGCGCTCGGCTGAGGCACGCGAAGGTAGGCGTTCATGTCGCACGACATTCATCAGGTAACCGTCCCGCAGCTGGGCGAGGGCCAGGTAGAGGTGCGGATCCTCGCACTGCACCACCGGCCCGGCGACCGGATCGAGCGGGACGCACCGCTCTACGAGGCCGAAACCGATAAGGCGCAACTGGATCTGGAATCACCGGTCGAGGGCATCCTGTCGAAATGGCTTGTACAGGAGGGCGATACCGTCGAAATCGGTGGTGCGGTCGCCGAGATCAGGGTCGCGACGTCGACCGCCGAAGCCGATCCGGCACCGAAGATCCCGCCCCGCACCCGAAAGTACGCACTCGACCGCGGACTCGATGACTCGGACCTGCGAGATATCCGGGCGGGGGGAAAGTTCCTCACCCCGGACGACATCGACACACATCTGGCCACCCGATCCGGCGATGCGGTGTCGGGCTATCGCACCGTCGAGCTCAGTCCCCGGCAGGTGCTGCTCAACCGGTCGATGACCGCCGCCCGCGATGCCGTTGTCCCGGTGAGTATTTCGGTGGAGCTTCCGGCCGCCGACCTCACCGGCGCGACCCAGGTGCTGAACGG
>JAFMQT010000225.1 GCA_017354515.1 Nocardia sp.
GTCACGTCCACGGCCGCCTCGGTCGGACCGTACAGGTTGTCCAGCCGCGCACCGGTCAGCTCACGCAACCGCTGCGCCGTCGCACCCGGCAACGCCTCACCGGAAGCGAACACCTGCCGCAACCAGATCTGTGTTGATGGCGATGCTTCTTCCGCTTCCAGAGCGGATACGAACACCGACATCATCGATGGCACGAAATGCACCACCGACACACCCTCATCGGCGATGACTCGCGCCAGATACGACGGGTCCCGATGTCCGTCCGGACGCGCGACCACCAACCGTGCGCCAACCCGCAACGGCCAGAACAACTCCCACACCGACACATCGAAGGTCGCCGGAGTCTTCTGCAAGACCGCGTCCTCGGCCCGCAGAGCGTACTCGTGCTGCATCCACACCAGACGGTTCACGATCGCCGCGTGCGAGACCGACACACCCTTCGGGCGACCGGTCGAACCCGACGTGAAGATCACATACGCCGGATTCTCCGGGCGCGGCGGCGCGCCGAGCTCGCCGGGCCGCACCGGATCGGTCGAGTACGACGACATATCGATCGCGTCGATCTCGAGCACCGGGACCGCGCCGGTCACGGCGATATCGTCGGCAGTCGTGGTCAGGACGCAGACCGGTTTCGCGGTCTCGAGTACATAGGCGGTCCGCTCGGCTGGATGGTCCGGATCCAGCGGCAGATACGACCCGCCCGCGGTGAGGATCGCGTAGATACCGGTCAGCAGATCCAGCGATCGGCGCGCGGCCACACCGACCAGCGATTCCGGACCCACACCGCGCGCGATCAGTAGGCGTGCGAGCCGATTCACCCGGGCATCGAATTGGCCATAGGTGAGATCGGTGCCCTCGTAGGTGAGCGCGACCCGGTCGGGATGGGCGGCCACGGTCCGGCGATAGGCGTCCAGCAGCAGCTCGGTCTCGACCTCGTGCGCGGTCTGATTCCAGGTGTTCAGGATCAGATCGCGTTCGGACGAGTCGAGCAGATCGATCTCACCGGCCGGTGTATCCGGTGCGCCGACCATCGTGTCGAGCACCCGTCGCAGCCGGCCCGACATCGCCTCGATCTCGGCATCGGTGAACCGGCTGCGCAAATACTTCAGCGTCACATTGATGGTCGCCTCCGCCGTGACCAGCAATGTGAGCGGATAGTGGGTGTTGTCCTCGGTTTCCACACGCGTCACCGACATGCCGTCGACCGAACTCGCGGCGGTGATCGCATCGGTATCGACCGGATACGACTCGAAGACGAACAGGGTGTCGAACCCGGTGCCGTGACCGGCCGCCCGCTGGATATCGGCCAGCCCCAGATAGTGGTGTTCGAGCAGATCGGTCTGCCGGCTTTGCAGATTCACGACGGTGTCACCGATCCCCCGATGCTCGTCGATGCGAACTCGGACCGGCAACGTATTGATGAACAGACCGACCATCGATTCCACGCCGGGCAGCTCGGCCGGACGACCGGACACCGTGGCGCCGAAGCTGACGTCGTCCCGCCCGGTCAGGCGGCCCAGCACGATGCCCCAGGCGGCCTGCAGCACCGTATTGACGGTGACACCCCATTCGGAGGCCCGCCGCGAGATCTGTGCTGTGCGTTCGGCATCGATGCCGACGACCAGCTTGCCGACCTCGTACCGTTCATCCGGTTGCGGGGCCCCGGCCAGATAGGTCGGTTCCTCCAGACCCGCGAAGGCGTTCCGCCACACCTCGAGTGAGGCTTCGGGGTCGCGGCCGCCCAGCCAGCTCAGGAAGTTGCGGTACGGCGTGACCCGCGGCAGTGCGGTCTGATCGCCGTGAACGGCATACAGCACCAGCAGATCCCGCATCAGCAGCGGCATCGACCAGCCGTCGAGCAGGATGTGATGCAGGGTGATCGACAGCTGCGCGCGTTCGGTTCCGGTGCGGTACAGCGTGAATCGCAGCATCGGGGCGACCGACAGGTCGAAGTGGTTCGCCCGGTCGGCGAGCACCGACTCCCGCATCGCCGAAATCCGCTGCGACTCCGGTAGATCCGTCAGATCCACCTCGCGCCACGGGACCTCGACCCGCTCGGGCACCAGTTGCACCGCGCGGCCGTCGGAGCCGGCCACGAACGCGGCCCGCAGGTTCGGATACCGATCCAGTACCGCCTGGGCTGCGGTGTGCAGCCGCGGCACATCCAGCGCGCCCTCGAGTTCGACGACGGCGCCGATCGTGTAGATATCGACGGTCTCCCGGCTCATCATCGCGTGGAACAGCAGACCCGACTGCAGCGGCGACAGCGGCCACGCATCGGAGATTCCGGGATACCGCTGTTCCCACTGGTCGATCTCGGACTGGGTGACATCGACCAGTTTCAGATCCGACGGTGTCAGCCCGCCGGCGTCCGGACGCCGGACATGCCCGGCCAGCGCGGTCAGCGCGTCCACCCACAGATCGGCGAATCGCCGCACCGGCTCGCGCTCGAACAGGCCCGACGGATAGGCGAAGGACGCGCTCAACTGGGCCCCGCCCTCGCCGTCGGCGACGATCGCGTTGATGTCGATCGCGGCATTGGCCGGCATACCGGCGTCACCGACCACATCCAGCCGGCCGAGATCGCCCACCGGGGCCCAATCCATACCGGCCACAGCACCTTCGGGCTCCGCGGCGGGCGCGGTAGCCGGTGATCCCGCTTGCTCGGTGGCCACCGAACCGCTGTCGGTCCGGCCCAGATAGTTGAAGCTGATCTGCGGCGGCGAACCGGCGGCGGCCAGTCGCGCCGCGGTGTCGGGGTTGAGATAACGCAGCAGGCCGTAGCCGATGCCCCGGTCCGGAATCGCGAGCAACTGCTCCTTGACCGACTTGATGATCTCGCCCATGGCCACGCCGCCGCCGAAAGCGTTGGCGATGTCGGCGCCGCCCAGATCCAGCCGGACCGGGAAGGCACTGGTGAACCAGCCGATGGTGCGCGAGAGATCGGCCCCCGGCAGCACCGTTTCCTCACGGCCGTGCCCCTCGAGTTTCACCGTCGCCGCCCCGCCGGCGGACTCACCGCGCCATGCGGCCAGAGCCAGCGCGAGTGCGGACAGCAGGCCGTCGTTGACTCCCGCGCGGAACCGATCGGGCACCGTGGTCAGCACGGCCTCGGTAACCTCGGCCGGGAGCACCACCTCCACCCGCTCGACGGTGGCCAGCGTATCGACCTCGGGATTGAGCGGCCAGGAACTCAGTCGTGGATCCTCGGCCTCCAGGACCCGCTCCCAGAAGGGCAGTTCGGCGACCCTGCCGGGGTCGGCGGCGGCATCGACCAGACCGTGCGCCCAACGCCGCATCGAGGTGCCGACGGACGGCAGCGATACGCTCTGCCCGGCGCGGCGCTGCGACCACGCGATCGCGAGGTCCGGGATCAGAATGCGCCAGGAGACGCCGTCCACGATGAAGTGGTGGGCGACGATCAAAAGCACGTCGCGGCGCGAATCCCGTTGCGCTGCACCGGGTTCACTGTCGCCGGTGAACGCGAACCACACGAACTGCAGCATGACACCGGATTCCGGGTCGAGCCGGTCCAGTGCGGCGTCGTATTCCCGGTTCGCTAGCTCGGACAGCTCCGCATCGGTGAGGTCGGCGGGCAGTTCGACGCGGTGGATCAGGTTCGCGACATCGACCGCACCGGGTTCGAGCGCCTCGAATGTCCACTCGCCGGTGCCGGTGCCCTCGCCCCGGTGCAACCGGGTACGCAGGGCGTCGTGGTGATCGACCACGGCGGTGAGGGTTTCGAGCAGGGTGGCCGGATCGGTGTCTGCGGGCAGGCGCACCGGGATGGACTGCTCGAATCGCCGATGCGGCGAATCCTGTTCCAGGACCGAGGCCATGATCGGGGTGATCGGAATCTGCCCGACCCCGCCACCGGGAAGTTCGGCCAGCCGTCGCGGTCCGGATTCGCCGGTGCGGGTGGCGATATCGGCCAGTGCGGCCACCGTCCGCCGCTCGAATACATCGCGCGGGGTGAAGACCACGCCGCGCGCCTTGGCCCGCGACACCAGCTGGATCGACAGGATCGAATCTCCGCCCAGGGAGAAGAACGAATCATCGAGGCCGACCCGGTCGGTGCCCAGCACCTCGGCGAAAACCTCGGCGATCACGGTCTCGACGCCGCCGGCCGGTGCCCGGAATTCCCGCGGCGCGAGTTCGGGTTCGGGCAGCGCGTTCCGATCGAGCTTGCCGACCGGGGTCAGCGGGATCTCGTCCAGCACCACGACCGCCGAGGGCACCATATGCGGCGGCAACTGGCCGGCGGCGTACTCGGTCACCTGTCCCGGGTCCAGCACCCGCCCGGGCACGCCGAGCAGATAGGACACCAGAACCGTTGCGCCGGCGGCTGTCCGGCGTCCGATGGTGGTCGCGAATTCGACGTCAGGATGGCGCCCCAGCACCGCGTCGATCTCGCCGAGTTCGATCCGGAATCCGCGGATCTTGACCTGGAAGTCGCTGCGGCCCACATAGTCCAGCTCCCAGCGGCCACCGGTGTCCCGGGCGCCTGCCGGCGCGGTGTCACTGGCACCTCGCGGCGCGGTGTCCCGGGCATCGGGTACGGCGGTCCAGCGCACCACATCACCGGTGCGGTACATGCGGGCACCGGGCGCACCCCAGGGATTGGCCACGAATCGCTCGGCGGTCAATTCCGGGCGCCGCCGGTAGCCGCGCGCCACGGCGGCGCCGGCCAGATACAGCTCACCGGCCACACCCGGCGGAACCGGATTCAGGCGCGAATCCAGCACCAGCGCCGACATTCCGTGCACGGGTGTGCCGATCGTGATCGGTTGTCCGGCAACCAGATCCGCGTACGAGGAGATGATCGTGGTCTCGGTGGGACCGTAGCCGTTGAAGTACTTGCGGCCGGGCTGCCACTTGTTCAGCAACTCCGGTGTGGTCACATCACCGCCGACCGAGACCGACAGCAGCTGGTCCTGACCCGCCGGATCCAGGGTGCCGAGCACCGCGGGGGTGATGATGGCGTGCGTGACCTGCTCGGTGCGGATCAGTTCGGTCATATCCGGGCCGCCCGGAATATCGGACGGGACGATGACCAGGGCGGCGCCGGCGTAGAACGCGCACACCCATTCCAGTATCGACGGATCGAAACTCGGCGAGCAGACGTGCAGGAACCGATGGTCGGGTTCGAGCCCGTAGAGTTCGGCCGCGACATCGGCGAGCCCACCCAGACCGGCGTGGGTTACGGTGACGCCCTTGGGTTTACCGGTCGAGCCCGAGGTGTAGATAACGTACGCCGGATGTGACATCCGCAGCGGCGTCAGCCGATCCGCGTCGGTCACCGGCTGTGCCGGATGCGCCGCGCACAAGTCGTCGGTGGCCGGGTCGTCCAGGACCAGCCAGTCGACGTCCTCGGGCAGGTCGCCGACCTGAGCCGAACCCGTAATGCCCAGTACCGCACCGGAATCGGTGAGCATATGTCGCACCCGATCGGCCGGGTAGTTGGGATCGACCGGGACGTGCGCGCCGCCGGCCTTGCTGACGGCCAGCACCGCGAGCACCATCTCATACGACCGGCCGAACGCGACGGCGACCAGTTTCTCCGGTCCGACACCACGCTCGATCAGCACCCGGGCCAGGCGCGAGGAACGGTCGTCGAGTTCACCGTAGGTGATCGATTCGCCGTTGTAGCGCACCGCGAGCCGGTCCCGGCCGAGCCGCACACCCCGGGTCAGCAGATCCGGCAGCATGCCGGTGGCCATCACCTCGTCACCGTGGACGTGGGTCAGGGCCCGGTATTCCTCGGCGCTCAGCAGCGACAGATCCCCGACCGGGGTCTGCGGCCGCGCGACGATCCCGGCCAGCAGCCGGCTGAACCGCTGCGCGAACATCTGTACGGTCGCCTCGTCGAAAAGGTCACGTGCATAGGAGAACTGGGCGAACATCCCGCTACGCTCGGCGCCGGATTCGCGGACCATCAGCGACAGGTCGAACTTCTCGGAGTCGCCGTCGGAATCGAGTGCGGCCACCCGCAGTCCGGGCAGCTCGAACGTGCTCTCGGGCAGGTTCGCCACCGACAGCGCCACCTGGAACAGCGGATGCCGGGCGGTCGAGCGCTCCGGATTCAGCAGTTCCACCAGCCGTTCGAACGGCAGGTCGGCGTGCGTGAAGGCGAGCAGATCCGCGTCCCGGGCCCGGCCGAGCAGGTCCGCGAAGTTCTCCTCGCTCCGCACCCGCGTGCGCAGCACCAGGGTGTTGACGAACATGCCGACCAGATCGTCGAGTTCGGCCTCACCGCGACCGGCGATCGGGGTACCGATCACGATGTCGTCGGTGCCCGAGAGCTGTGCCAGGAACAGCGCCAGCGCGGTGTGCACAACCATGAACATGGTCGCGTTGTGCTGCTGGGCGATGCTCCGCAGACCCTCGTGCACATCGTTGTCGATGCGGAAGGACACCCGCCCGCCACGGAAGGACTGGCTGGTCGGACGCGGCCGATCGGCGGGCAGGTTCAGCTCGTCCGGAATCGCGGCCAATGCCTCACGCCAGTAGGCGATCTGCGTGCTGACCAGGCTGTCGGGGTCGTCCTCGGTACCGAGGATCCCGCGCTGCCAGAGACTGAAGTCGGCGTACTGCACCGGCAGCGGCTTCCAGCCGGGCGCCTCACCTTCGGCGCGCGCGGCGTAGGCCACCATCAGATCCCGGGTCAGCGGTCCCATCGACCAGCCGTCGGCGGCGATGTGGTGGGCCACGAAGACCAGCACGTATTCGGTGTCGGCGAGCTGGAACAGCCGCACCCGGAACGGGATCGCGGTGGTGACATCGAATCCGGTGTCGACGGTTTCGGCGACCACGGTCGCGATCTCGCCCTCGTCGATGCGCACCGGATCGAGGTCGAACGGCGCCTGCGCGGCGGGCAGGGTCCGCTGCACCGGGCCGTCGGGGGTTTCGGGGTAGATGGTGCGCAGGATCTCGTGCCGTTCCACCAGATCGGCGACCGCGGCGCGCAGCGCGGACACATCCAGCGCGCCCGACAGCTGGATCGCCGCCGGGATATTGTTCACCGAGGATTCGGTGTCGAACTGGTTGAGGAACCACATCCGCTGCTGGGCGACCGACAGCGGAATACGCTGCGGGCGTGGGCCGGCGACCAATTCGCGGCGGCGCTCGTCGCGTCCGTGGGATTCGATCGCGGCGGCCAGGGCCGTGACCGTGGAAGCCTCGAATATCGTGCGCACCGGAACCCGGCCACCGACCGCGGCACCCACACGCGCCGCCACCTGAGTCGCGATCAGCGAATTACCACCCAAAACGAAGAAATCATCATCGG
>JAFMQT010000036.1 GCA_017354515.1 Nocardia sp.
GAAACTGGACAGTGGCGCTCAACGCGCTTGCTGCCCTGTTCCCTAGACGACTTCCATTGTGCTAGAATAGGTTTGGGAATGAAGTAGTCCCGTTCTTACACGGTTATCGTGACAGCCTCCCATTCCACGAACCAGGTGGTGCCACCGCGCCTTTCGGGTTCATCCCAGTAGACTCCGGTCGGATACAGCGAGATCCGGAGTCCGCGAGTACGGGCGAAGACGATCAGTACCAGGCCCGCGGCGAGCGCAAGTCCGAGAACAATTCCGATGACGAGAGCGAAATTGGCGCCGGTGGAGCTGGACTTCGATACCGGCATCAGATTGCTGTCGGGGGCGTTGTACCGCCAGTCGAACCAGGCGGAGATGCCGTACACCGCGAATCCGGCGAGCATTAGCATGAGTGGCCAAGCGCCGCTGCGGCTTTCGAGAAGGACACCGGTTCCTCGGACTGCGCTCTGACAGCGCCGCACCCCGACAGAAAACAGATTATCCGTCAGCCCGGTGCGCTGGACAATCAGTCCTGATCCTCCGAACATCCCGACAGCTCCACCGAGCCAGCCGATAGCGGCAATGACAGGGCCGCCAGTAACAGCGAAACCGAGCGCGACTATTGCGCCGGCCGCAAACGCACCCGCCATGGAGAGCAGTATCACTGTTCCGAGCATGCTCCCCGGCACTGGCCACACGGGTTTCCAATCGATGATGGGGCCAGCGCGTTGTTCCCCGGCAGAGCTCATATCCTCACCACACCCTCTGGATCACCTTGGGGACGGCGTAGCCGACAACTGCACCCACCCCCAATCCGACGACGGTCCCTAGGCCGGGGACCACGGATCCGACGTCCGCGCCAACCTCGGCCCCTATCTCAGCTCCAGCCGCGTCGCCAACCGCACTGCCCAGAAGGCGCTTGGCGATGAACTGAGTTCCAGTGCTGGCGGCATCGCCGAGCGACACGCTGGCGGCCGCACCTGCTCCTTCACTCACGGCTGTTTCGGTGATTCCCTTGCCGCTGTGGAGATCGCTGGCAATGCCGGGGATCGCGCCGATCCCGCCGCCGACAATTCCCAGCCCGCTGAAGCCGGGAATTTTAGCGCCCTTGATCGACATGTTCTCGACCAAGCTCGAGAAGCCCTTGTTCATGTCGGCATTCTTGGAAATCGATCCCATGATCTGGCGGGTGACTTCGGCTTTCGCGCCGATGATCGTGGAGGCGGTTATTCCCGGCCAGTCCGGCGCCCAGAAGTTGGTGGGGTTCTTGGCGATGGCATCGGAGAGTGCGCCGGGATCGTCTTTCTTGATTTTCCCGATGGCGGTGGTTTCGGTTGCGGCGGCCGAGGCCGGGGCGAGGGCCTCGAGTTCGGCCACTGCGACGCCGACTTGTTGGCCCCATTGAGCGTCGGCGGTGAGGAGGGTGTTGATCAGTCCTGGGAGGCGGGCCATTTCTTGCGAGATTTCGGGGTCGTCCTCGGGGACGCCGGCAATTCTCCAGTCATCGGCAACAGTGACCGGTGGATGGACATAGAACTGGAAGATCTTCTTGATTTCCGCCAGCGGGCTTTCCATGGCGTTATGGGCGTTGGTGCAGGCGGTGGCGAGATTGTCCAATTCGGTGACAATAGCGCGCATTTGGGTGCGTTCGTGGTCGGCTTTGGTTTCCGCCGCGTCTTTGGCCTTGCCCTTCCAGACCAGGAAATCATGGATGGTGGTGTACATGGTGTCGGAGGCTTTGAGGATGGCGTCGGCCTGCGCGGTGGCGCTGGTGGCGATTGCGGGAAGTCCGGAGACGTCCCATCCGAGGACTTGTGCTGGTGTCGGGGTGCTCATGGTCACTTCCTCGGTTGCGGGCCGAACATCCAGGCATCCGTTGTGCCGGAGTTGAGATCGGCAACGGCCGCAATGCGTTGAGCGGCGTCTTCGTCGGTTCCGGCGAACTTGTCGGCCGAGAGTTGAAGGAGTGCGGCGAACTCGTTGAATCGTGCGGTCAGCACACCTTTCGCGACGGTGGCGGCTGATTCGGCGCGGGCGAGTGGGGTGCCGACGGTCGATCCCTGTAGGTTCTTGGCGACGGGGTCGGAGCCCAATGCGGCGGTCTGGTTGACCTCGCGCGGTAGCAGGCTCAATGCGACAGCCGCCGCGCCGAGGCTTTCCTTGTTGACTTCGAATGCTGCCATTTTCACCCTCATTCGGTCGGCCACCGTATTCGATGGTGTATCAGTAGCTTTCGGAGAACCCTTCCTGGACGCGCATCATGCGGGTAATTTCCGCGGAGATGGATTCGGCGGACGCCGGGTCGATGCGGAAGTCGCTGTAGTGCTGGCGGTAGGTGTAGCGGCCGTCGTGTTCGACGTCGAACCAGCTGAGGTATTGCGGGGGATGGGGGCGGGGGTCATGGAGGCCGCAGCGGACTTCGATGTGGCCCATACCGATTCGCGGTTGGCTGAGCAGTTTGCGCATGCGGTCGGTGGTGGTTTCCTTTGTGCCAGTCCAGGACTCGAGGCTGAGCTCGATAGTGTCGAGGCTTTCGATCAGCGCGGGGTGGCACCCGGCCGGAATTTTGCCGAGTACCGAGGCGAACACCCTGGGGATGACTGTGGGTGACCCGAACTCCACCACGACGTTGCCGCCGAATTCCTCGGTGCGGCCTGGTCTCTGGACCAGGGTGGCGCCGTAGCCCTCGCTGGTGCCGGCGAATATCCGCACGGGCTGCTTGCGGGTTCCCGTGAGTAGCAACGACATCTCCGGCTTCGCTACCGCTCGCAAGGCGGCGGACAGGCGGGGATCGAATCCGGGCGGCATCCGGGTGCGTAGGTCCCAGCACAGCTTTTCGTAGTCGCTACGCCATGCCAGCGACGATCTCAACTGCAGCGGGAACGGCAGCCGGTCGAGGTCGGTTTCCTGCCAGACGTGGAGGAATTCGTCCGGAGTGAACTCCCAGCTCATTGCTTGCGCCCCGAATCGTTGGGCTGCGGTTGTGCCGCGGGTATGTCGGCGCCGATGGCTTGGGGAGTCGTGCGGTCCTGAATTCCGATCAGCTCCTCCTCGCGATCGGTCACCAGGTAGTCGGGGCTTTTGTGTTCCTTATCCTCCGCCTTCTTGGGGGAGGCACCCAGACCGGGCATTCCGCCGAATCCGGGTTGACCTGGCTTGCCGAGGGCGGCGGCCGCGGCGGCGGGATTCGTGCCACCGGGTGTACCGGGCAGACTGCGGCCGGGCACTCCGCCGGACTGGGAAGCACCTCCACCGCTGACACCACCCGGAACCCCGATACCGCCATGCGACCCAACGTCGGGTCCTGAACTGCTGCCGCCGAATCCGGCGGGAGTGGTCGAATCCAGTCCGGAGGGATGAGTGGAACCGTCAGGAGCCGCGCCCGCGGGGCTCGAGGGCGCTGGAACGCCTGGCTGATCGGATCCGTGCCCGGCTTGGGGGTTGCCGGAAGTGCCGGAAGGATCGGTCCGGGAGGCGTCCGAACCGGGCTTGTCGCTACCGCCTGCTGGTTTCGGTTCGCCCCCAGTGGAATTGGGGTGCCCGCCGGCACTGCCACCGGGGCCGTTCGGTCCTGGTCCGCTCTGTGTTCCGTCGCCGGGAGCGCCCGGGCCATCGCCGGGGGCGGCCACCGGGACGAAGGTGGGAACATTCTGACCCGCTGGTTCATAGGTCGGGACGTAGTTGAGAGTCATTGCGGCCTTGGCTTCCTCGTACAGGGCCTGGGACTCTTTGCCGCCATCCACCGAACTCTGCGGATCCGGAATTCCCGGCAGCATCAAACCGGCGAGACTGGTCGGCTGCGGGGCTGAGGCCGCGCCGGTTGCCCCGCTCGGTGGCGGGACGGAGCCCTTCACAGCCTCGGCTCCGTAACCGGCGGCATGGATTCTGGTGCCGACCGACTCGATCACTTCTTGGACACCGGTACCCTGCTGGACGAACTTCCGCGCGGAATCGGATGCGGCGTTCGCGAATTGACCGTGGAAGCCCTCGGAAATATGCCTCTGGATCGACAGGTTCAGACCGAACAGTGCACCGCCGAGACCGGCCGAGATATCCATCCACGTTTTCCCGTGGCCATGCATGATACCGGGCTTCATATTCTGCACATGATTCCAGATATCCTGGTGGCTGAGGCTGTCCCAGTTCTCGACATCCTTGATGTATGCGGGGTCTACATCCTTGTTCGACATCTCGGTCGCAACAGCCTGCGCGCCGCTTTGACTCTGCTGCGCCTTCACACGGCTGTCGGACGTTTTCGCATTGCCTGACCCCGGTTGTGCGGACAATCCGATAATGCTGGCCGGATCGGTCCCGGCCGAGCCGGCGTCGTTATTGGCCATGCTAATTGCCCTTCCCGATGGACGGCTCAATCGCCGCGGCAACAGCGTCCAGACCGTCGCATGGATTTAAATCTTGGGTCTTACCGTCTGATGTCAGACCTACGCCGATATCTAAGAACCCGGCTTTGGTGGGGAGGTGGATGTCGCAGTCGCCCATCAAGGCTGGATCTTTGACCTGCATTCCCCGGCGGCCATTGATGGTGACCGGCTCACTCCACCGGCCATTCTTCTGGAGGTCCTCGTCCCAGGTCGCATTTCCGGATATTACTGTTAAAGTCTTGCCAGGCGTGTCGAAATGGCAAATCAGAAACGTGATTTCTGCGATCTGATCCTCGCCGCGCTTCCTGGTTCGAGGATCAAATCCAGCCTGCTGAATTGTGCTGTCGGGAATCCACGTGCACGGGTCGAAGGCAACCTTAGGACGCCCGCTATCCTTTGTGTATTGGTTGTCCTGCGATGGCGGCTGCAATTCGGATGCGGTCAAAGTTGGCGGCCCTGATCGCTCAACGGCGGAACTTGTAGGCGAGGAAGTTTCGGACGAAGTCGTTTGCGATGTATCTGACGATGAGCAAGAGGTGCAGATCATTGCGATCGTGGTCGCGACTGCTCCGATATATGACAAATGAACCCGCGTCATTCGATGTTCCCTGCCGTCAGAGCAATCGATTTCTTGTTCGCAGCCTCGGCTTCGTCGATCATGTTTCCGGCGAGGAGATATGCCGCCGCCATCTTGGCTGCAGCCTGCTGGAGTCCGATGAGCGCTTCAGTCAGCGCCTGCCCCTTCCTGCTGAACCCATCCTCGAGTGCCTTCGCGGATTCGAAGGTCCCGAAACCGGAGATCTTGTGCAAGGTGCTTGCGGACCTCAGCATTTGGTCTACCGAACTGATGAAAGTTTGGTACGAGTCCGCGCATGCCTTGGCCGCGCCCGGTTCCATCCTGAACGTTCCGTCGACGGCCTGCTGGTACAGCGCGTTCGCTGTCGACTGTCCTACATCCATCGCCATCGGCGCCCTCCCTATCGGATCTGTGGCCCTACCTTAATGGACGCAGCATCGGTTCATTTGGTTCCCTCGACTGGGCAATCCGTTCCCAGAGCGCCGGGATACCCAGAACTTCCCCTTCCACAAGGTCGAGCTGGTGGGTGCGGGCTGCCCACCGGTCAACTGCCGATGCTGCAGAATCCGGCCGTGGTGTCGGATATCCTCAGCGAGTTCGCCCAAGGGTGAACACCCGGACTTGTGGCGCCATGCTGAACTTCCCCCCGCACGGGGCGATGCGTGCCCGCTCGACCGGAGGGTTTCGAGCACCCCGAGACCGGCGGGGGTAGCGCACGGGCCTTTCGATGCTCCTTGGTGACCTCGGAGAATAGGCCGCTGCAGATAGGATGGAGGTATGTCGGCACCAGGCGATCGGTCGGAGCGCCTCGTCACGGTTGAGGAGTTCCTGGACGGCCGCCCCGAGGACTTCGGCGAGATCCATGATGGAGTTCTCGTGGAATGTACGGCGCAGTCGCCCGAGCATGATCTTGTGGTGCGGCGGCTCGCGGCGGCGCTGGAGTATGCGATCGATCCGGCTGGGCCGTGTCGTGAGGTGCACAGCGATACCCCCATGCGGCTCGCCGACGCCGATACAGCCGACACTTCACGCAGGCTCCGCGCCCGGTATCCGGATGTATTGTTGCGGGACCGTAGTGCGGGTGTATACGACGTGCAGACTGTGGCGGGGCAGACCCTGCTGGTTGCCGAGATCACCTCGGAGGGCACTGTCGACGCGGATATCGGTATCAAACGAGAGTTGTACGCGCGGGCCGGAATTCCGGTCTACCTGATCGTGCATTTCGACAAGGATTGGCAGCAGATCACCGAGATCGAGGAATGCCGGCTGGACTGGTCGGGTCGACGATACATAACCCGGCATACGCACACCGACGCGCTGGTATTGACCAGCCCCGTGACGTTCGCGGTAACCTTCGCGGAGTTGCAAAGCCGACTCCCGCGACCGAGGGCGTGAGCCCGGCTGATCCAGGCCCAGCAGGAGATTCGTTGCGGGACGATGTGTGGTGGCGGTGCCGTGACCAGATGCCGGATGCGCGAGTGTGGGCTGATGTTCGGGTGTTGTGGGAGTTCAATCGGATGGGGCACGAGCCGCGACGGGTGGATGTGGGGATCGGGCTGGGTAGTCATGACATCGGGGTGGCGACGTATGCGGCGGAGTTGTTCGCGGACAGGGTATTTCCGCGGATCGTGTTCACCGGTGCCAACGCGCCGACAACGGAAGCGGTGTTCCCGCGTGGGGAGGCCGCGCATTATCGCGAGCATGCCATCGGATTGGGAGTTCCGGATGAGGCGATTCTGGTGGAGACCCGGGCTCGCAATACCGGAGAGAATGTCGACTTCGTACGGGAGTTACTGGGGGAGGCTGAGATTCGTGCTCGGTCGGTGATGCTGATCTGCCGCCCGTACCAACAGCGGCGCAGCTTCGCGACCTGCCGGATGCGGTGGCCCGAGGTGGAGGTGGTGTGCGGGTCGCTGCCGGAATCACTCGACGCTTATGTGGCGCGGATCGGTGATGCCAGGCGTGTGGTCGACATGATGGTCGGCGACACCCAGCGGGTATGGAAGTATGCGGAGTTGGGTTGGGCTGTCCGGCAACCGGTTCCGGACACGGCGCGGGCGGCGTTCGAGCGGCTGGTGGAGGCGGGATTCACGAGCCGTCTACTCCCGGAGAGCTGATTGGCTGCTGCCGGAGATACCCGGGCTGCTGCCGGAGATGCCGGCCAGAGAATCAGTTTCGGTTCGAACCGGCCAGTGCCGCGGCGGAATCGGTGGTGGCGTCGTGCGAAGTCAAGCTCGGTTGTGCCGACAGCGAGCGGATCCAGCGGCCGAGGGCGGTGGGACCCTCGATGCGCGCACGGCCCGTGAGCCAGAGGCTTCCGGGAGCGTGCCGCACGACCTCGACCACGGCCAGCGTCACCGCCAGCACCATCGCGAACACCACGATCGAGCCCCAGGCCATCCCGAGATGGTGCTGGATGGCCGTGGATCGCGCCATCAGCAACTCCAGCACGATCGGGTGGATCAGGAAAACCGCGAACGAGCGGTCGGCGCCGTATTTGGAGATGACACCGACGGCCCGGAACTTGGGCCGCAGCCATGACCACCAGGTGCTCAGCGTGTAGAAGCCGGCGATCAGGGCGACGAAATAGACCGCCAGATAGGGGTTGAAGACATTGTCCGCCTGCCAGGCGGGCAGCCCGCGGTGCACCGAATGCAGGTAGCACAGTTCGGCGAAGGCCCCGGCGGCGACCGTGCCCAGCAGAATCAGCGGACCGAAACGCCGTACGACCCGATCGATACTGCCGATATGCCAGGCCGTGATGGCGCCGAACAGGATATAGAACTGGTACGGCAGCACCGTGACGTAGATGTGGTTCCACAGCGCCGCGGGCAGACCGGACAGGGTCGGCGGATGCGAGAGGGACCACAGCAGGCCCGCCTGAATCGCGGCGCCGGCAGCCAGAATCCACTTGTGATACCCGGCGGTCCGGCGCACGAATTGCAGCAGGACCGGGAACAGCAGATAGATCTGCATCGACACCAGCAGGAAGTACAGCTGGTACCAGGCCTCGCCGGTGAGCAGTTCCACCGCAAGCCGGCGCAGTGCCGCGCCCGGCGATTCCTGTTGAATGCCGGAAGCGCCGGAAATGATCGAGTAGGCCCAGTAGAACACCGACCACAGCACGTACGGGATGCCGACCAGTTTGAACCGGCGCCGCCAGAAGTGCGGCGCGGAGAAGGAACGGTCGGCGTACTGATACATCAGCACGAACGCGGTGAGGGTGAAGAACGCCTCGCGGGGGAAGTGCAGAAGCAGCATGACGCCGTTGCCGGTCACGCTGTCGGGATCGCCGGTCCTGTCCAGGATGTGGATGCCGATTACCGACATGAAGGTGAGAATCCGGAACAGGCTCACCTGATGCAGATACGGCCGCGAGGGCTGCGGCCGCGCCGAAGCGGCGGTCGTTGCATGCTCGGTGGCCGGTGCGGCGATCATCGTGCTCATCGCGCCACCGTGCATGTGGGGCAGGAGCACAGCCCGGCGCGCAGTGAGGTCGCCGACGAATGCGCTCGCGGGAAGGTGTCCATCATCTGCATCCTCGAAATCTGTCGTCGATCCCCATGGTTCCTACCCAACCTGTGAGCTGTCCAATCGGCGGCTGTGAGCCGACTGCGGCTTCAGGTCGGGCGTCACGGTCTCGACGTGGGGCACCGTATCCCAGACTCGTCGCAAGTGTGTGATCTATGCGATGCATGTGGCGTGGCACACGTTCGCCGACCGATCAGCCGCCCACCACCATCGGTAGGCTGATCCGGCGAGCTGTCTCGAGGATTCCGAGCACCTTCGATCCGGGCAGGCCCACGGCAGCGCCGATGGCGGCGGGCGTCCACGACTCGTCGGTGAGGGTGAGGATTTCGGTGAGCTGATCGACCGACAGCTTCGACATTCCGCGCGCCCGAATTTCGCGGGCGATCATGCGGGCGTCGACCTCGTCCGGGTCGATCTCGGTGGGCGCGACGTCCTCGGTGTCCATATCGGTCGGATCGGCTTCCTGTTCGGAGGCTTCGGATGCGGTAGCCAGATGATGGTCATGGGAATCGGTGGGTTCGGCGCTGCGTGTCCGGTCCGGATGCGCCTCGGCGGCCGGTTCGCCGAGAACCAACTGGACAGCGTCATCGACCGCCTGACGGGTCGGGGACCTCCGGTGTTGATCGGTGACGATGCGCAGATTGGTGCCCCGGGTGTCGGAATGGTGCGGGGGTTGGGCGGCACTCGCGGGTTCGGGATTCCTCGAGTGGTCCGGGTGGCTCGTCGCCGGTTGTGCGTCGGTACCTGTGGTGGCCGTATTTGTTGGGGCCGCATCACCTGTGGGCGACGCAGCGACCTGCGGTGCATCGTTGGGTGCGAGGGCCGGATCGTCGTTGCCGCCCGGATCGGCCGGCCATTCCCCTTGGGAGAGTTGGGGATAAGTCGAGGCGGCCGGGAATCGGTCACTGTGCGTGCGGGATTGAGGTTCGGGTGCTAGCGGGTATTCGCGGTACGCCTCGCGGAAGTGCGGTGCGGGCAGATCGTCGCGGTCGTGCTCGGACCGCCCGATATCCGAATGGGGGAGGCCGGAACCGGGGATGTCATCGATGAGCTGGGCATAGCGCGCCGACACCCAGGCATGCAGCCAGATCACCACTCCGACCATGACCGGCGCGACCGCGGCCTCGGCCGCGCGTGCGGGCTCTCCGGCCACCAGATGCGGTCCGGCGTTCAGCGCGATCGTCACCCCGAGCAGTGCGGCTTCCAGGAAGACGACCTTGCCGCGGTCGATATCGCGGCCCCAGCGGGCGGCCGTGGTGGCCACCACCATGATGGTGATGATCGGAATGGAGATCATGGCCTCGAAGCCATAACTGAGCCAATACAGCGGATCGGCCATATCGCCGCTGGGGACCAGGTTGTGCTGCACATTCACACCCGCCCACAGCATGCCGAGGACGACCACACCGATCAGGGCGCGCGAGGACCATTCCGCGCGGCGGAACAGCTGAGCCATTCGCGCGTCGGGATTGGATACCCGCATGCGGGCGGCGCGGGCCCGGCGGTGCCAGCGGGTGTCGGCCTCGTCGGCCCGCCGCAGGGCCCGTGCGACCCGTCGATCACGCCGCTGTGTGGACAGTTCGGCGCTGACCGCGCGTTTGCGCTGGCGGCGCCGCTGGGCCCGAATCCATTCGGCGAGTTCGCGTTCCGCGGCGATTTCCCGATCGGACAACTCGGCCAGCAGTGCCGGGTCGGCCTGTAGCGGGAGTTTGCCGCGCGCGGTGGCGACGCGGGCTGCCAGGGCGCTCAATTCCGGTGGGGCCGAATCTGCCTGGTCGGCGACGGTGGGCTGCTCGTCGAGCATGGCGTGCCTTTCCCGGAAGCGGTGGCGCAACCGAGGTCGATTACCCGAGTATTCGAACATATGTGTGATCGACGTGAGGGTAATCCGTGACCGACACGCGGTCAATACTTCTACCGAACATCAGTTCGGGTGAATATGCAAACGCACTGGTCCAATCGATAATCCGAATCCGGGAAAGGGTGCGAATTCCGGCCCGAATTGTGCGCGGCCGCGGTGAGATCAGTGTGCGACGGTCTGCCAAACGACGGCCGCGGCCAGGGCTCCGGCGCCGTTGAGTGACCAGTGCAGGGCGATCGGCGCCAAGAGGCTCCCGCTGCGCCGCCGCAACCAGGTGAACACGATACCGGCGCCCGCGGTGGCCAGTACCGCCAGCGCGATCCCGGCGATCCGACCCGCGACACCGTCGCCCAATACCGCACTCAGACCGCGGTTTCCACTGGTCAACCCAAGGGATGAGGCGATATGCCAGCATCCGAAAAGCAGTGACCCGGCGACGAACGCACCGCGTACCCCGTAGGCGCGATCGAGGGTTCCGTGCAGTACGCCGCGAAATGCGAGTTCTTCCGGAATGGCCGTTTGTAGCGGGATGACGATCATCGACGCGATCAGTGCGCCGGAGAGTGTCGAATATCGGTCGGCCATGAAGAACGGCCGGGTTATCGGTAACAGCGCGCCGATAATTACCGCGCCGGCGACGATCGCGATCGCGGCAAGTGCGTACCGGGTTCCGCGCCGCCAATCACGCGGCGACAATCCCAATTCGTGCCAGCCCAGTCCGCGTCGCCGCATCAATAGCACCAGGGCGATGGCCGCGATCGGAACGGTGGCGATATCGGCCCACTGCGAGGTGAAATGCGCGATCAGATTCGTGCCCGCGAGAACGGTCACCACGACGCCGACATCCAGCATGGCTCGAAGCCGGGGGGCACGCGCCGGCGGGGCGGCAATCGCGGTGTCGTTACTGTTTCGAGACATAGCGATACCAGTCTACGGGGGCCTTGTGGAACTGCTCTGTTCCGCTCATCACGTCCATATGCGGCGATCAAGGTAGCGGAAATCAGACGATCATGCGGGTCGGCTGGCGGCCCAGCTCTGATAGTCGGTCCAGGCCTGGAGTGCACGGGTGGTCTCGAAACGCCGGGGGGCTCCGCTGATCGGGTCGGTGAATTCCAGTCCGGCAGCGAGGAGTTGAAGTGGCCGGGTGAAATCGTGCACCGGACGATCGGTGATCTCGGGATAGAAATCGTCGCCGAGAATTGGTATTCCGAGCCCGTTCATATGCAGTCGCAACTGATGGGTGCGGCCCGTTTTCGGGCTCAGCCGATAGCGACCGAGGCCATCGCGATGTTCGATCAACTCCACCAGAGTTTCCGCATTCGGTTCCCCCTCGACTTCGAAGGCGCGAAGGATGGTGCGCTCTTTGATGATTCGGCTGCGGATCGTGCGCGGAAATTCGAGGCCCGGATCGTGCCGGGCGATCGCCTCGTACCGCTTACTGACCCGCCGTTTCTGGAACAGCGTCTGATACGCGCCCCGCCGGGCCGGGGTGATGACGAACACGACCAGTCCCGCGGTGGCGCGGTCCAGGCGGTGGGCCGGAATCAACTCGGGCAGATCCAGGTCGCGCCGCAGTCGCACCAGTGCGGTCTCGAGGATGTGCTGACCGCGCGGAATGGTGGACAGGAAGTGTGGTTTGTCGACCACGAGCAGATCCTCGTCGCGATGGACGACGGTGATCTCGAACGGCACCGGAGTTTCGTCGGGGAGGTCGCGGTGGAACCACACCGCCCCGCCCGGGACATAGGGCGCGTCGGGTGCGATCGGCCCGCCGAGGTCGACTATGTCGCCCGCGCAGAGCATCTCATCGATGCGTGCGGCCGGAACCCGGGGCAATCGTTCGACCAGGTGGTCGCGGATCGTCGCCCAGGTCCCCTGTTCGGGAAGTCGCAGCCGCGCCGGATCGAGTCCGTGGCGCTTGGCTAGCGGTGGCTGCTGCCGGCGTCGCACGTGATGACCCTAGCCACCGGCCGTTCGCGAGGGTTGTCGGGATCCGGCCGATGGGACACCACGTAGTCATGTAAGGTAAGCCTATGCAAAGCTAGGTGACGCTTAGCTTAGGTCGTGGGACGGGAGAGTCGGTGCGCACACTTGCGGTGGTCGGCGCGGGGCCGAAGGCGATGGCCGTCGCGGCCAAGGCGCGAGTCCTGCGGGATCTCGGTCTCCCGGCGCCCCGGGTTGTCATCGTGGAATCACATGCGGTGGGCGGTAATTGGCTGCCCAGTGGCGGTTGGACCGACGGCCGGCACCGGCTCGGCACCAGTCCGGAGAAGGACGTGGGTTTTCCGTACCGGTCCACCTTGGCGCGCGGGCACAATCGCGATATCGATCGCGGCATGGTCGCCTACAGCTGGACTTCGTATCTGGTCGATACCGGCGGCTACGCCGAATGGGTGGATCGTGGGCGGCCGAATCCGCACCACCATGTCTGGGCCGGATATCTGCGGTGGGTGGCGCACCGGACCGACGTCGACATCGTGCTGGGGACCGTGCGCCGGGTGCGCGCGGACGCCGGTGGCTGGGTGCTGACCGTTACCGAGGGGCAGCACGCCGAGGGGCAGCACGCCCAGGGGCAGCACGCCCAGGGGCAGAACACTGACCGTGAGATCGACGCCGATGAGTTGATGATCACCGGTCCGGGCAGTAGCCGCAGTGCTCTTGCCGACCATCCCTGTGTGCTGAGTATCGCGGATTTCTGGGATCTGGCGGGCAAGCGCCGGTTGCCGGTGTCCTCGCGAGCGGCGGTGATCGGCGGCGGGGAGACCGCGGGCTCGGCGGTGGATGAACTCATGCGCCACGATGTGCTCACGGTGTCGGTGATCTCGCCGGGCGCGACCATCTACACCCGCGGCGAAAGTTACTTCGAGAACTCGCTGTTCAGCGATCCGGCCAGTTGGCGGTTGCTGAGTCCGGCCGAACGCCGGGATGTCATTCGCCGCACCGATCGGGGTGTGTTCTCGGTCCGGGTGCAGGAGAATATGCTGGCGGACAACCGAGTTCACCATCTGCAGGGCCGGGTGGTCCGGGTCAGCGCACGTGGTGACGGCGTCTCGCTGACGTTGCGCAACGATCACCGCCTCGATCAACTCCATGCCTTCGATCTGGTCGTCGACGCGACCGGCGGGCAGCCGCTGTGGTTCCTGGACCTGCTCGATTCGGACGCCGCGGATCTACTGGAACTGGCTGTCGGCGGGCCGGTGACGCAGCCGCGACTGGAGCTGGCGATCGGGCACGATCTGGCGGTCTCGGGACTGGATTCGAAGCTGTATCTGCCCAACCTCGCCCGGGGTGGCGCAGGGACCGGGCTTCCCGAATCTCAGCTGTCTGGGGGAACTGTCCGATCGGATTCTGGGTGCGGCGCCGGCGCGTGCGCGCATGGGCGCCGCGCAGGGGCTCGGCCGGAGCGCGCCGTGATGGAACTGTCCGCAGCGCAGCGGCGCATATGGTTCGCGCAGGCCCGGGATCCCGAGGACACCTGCCTCAACCGCTGTGCGGTGTTCCGTCTCGATGGGGTGCTCGACATCCGGCGTCTGCGGGATGCGATCACCGAGGTAGCCGACCGGCACGAAGTGCTGCGCAGTACTTTCCACTGCGACGACGACGATCGCCCGCGGCGGGTGGTGCGTCCGCGCGGCGCCCCCGCGTGGCAGTCGGCCGATCTGCGTGATCTGCCGGAACCGGGGCGGACCCGGCGCGCGGAGGTGCTGATCCGCAGGGTGGCCGGGCGTCCGTTCGATCTCCCGGTGGAAACTCCGTTGCGCTGCACGGTGATCCGGATCGGCGAGCATACCCATCTGCTGGCGCTGGTGGTGCACGCGATCGGCTGGGACGAGGACTGCTGGGAGCCGTTCTGCGCGCAGGTCGGCGCGCGATACAACGGCACGGCGCTGCCGCCGGTCGGGCCCTGGGCGACGGTCGCGGATCCCGGAACCGAGTACTGGTCCGAGGTGCTGACGCCACTACCGCAACCGGTGGAATTACCCGGCCGGATCGGCCCGGCCGCGGTCGCCTCAGCGCGCGCGGCCGGTGTCACCGCACCATTGGCGGCCGGAATCGCCGAGCGCGTAGCCGAATTCGCGGGTGCGAATAATGTAACCTCGTATGGCGTGCTGCTGGCGGCATATGCGGTGCTGATCCACCGATACACGGCCGCAACGGATTTCATCGTATGCGTACCGGTCTCCCTACGCGCCCGCGGCGAGGTGGCGGTAGAGGCGGAGCCGATCGGATATATCGCCGATACGCTGCTGTTGCGCTGCCGGATGGATTCGGGATCGGATTTCCGGACCTGCGTGCGAGCCACCCAGGAGCGCCTCGACGCCGGATACGCCCATCGGGGCAGCGGCATCGATCGCGTCGTAGCCGCACTCAATCCGGAGCGGAGCGCCGGGCAGGACGGCCTGGAATCGCTGGCCCGGTGGGAATTCACGACCCGCCGGCGACCGCGATTCGGATTCCACGGCGTCGCCGCCGAACAGGTCGGACTCGGGCGGCCGAGCACGCGGATGCCGCTATCGCTGACCGTGGTGACCGATCCGGACCGGTTCGATGTCGAAATCACCTATCGCGCGGATGAATTCGATGGGCGGATCATCGAGAGTCTGCTCGCGCACTATGGCGGAGTACTCGCGAGCGCCCTCGCCGGACCCGATCTGCCGATCGGTGAACTCGATATCCTCGGCCCGCGCGATCGCGACCGGATCGTGCGGCAGTCACACGGTGAGATGGTCGAACGACCGGCGACCACCGTGGTCGAGCTGTTCGAGCACCGGGTCGCACGGACACCGGACGCTACCGCGGTGCTCGCGCCCGACACCGATGCCGCATTGACCTACCGCGAACTGAACCGGCGAGCGAATCGGCTTGCGCGGCAACTGATTCGCGGCGTGATCGGTACCGAGGACATCGTCGCGTTGCGGATGGGAACATCTGTGGAATTCGTGGTCGCGGTGCTGGCCGTACTCAAATCCGGTGCGGCGTATCTGCCCATCGATCCCGCCTATCCGGCCGAGCACGCCGCATTCCTGATCGAAGACACCGGCCCCGCGCTGATCCTCGATATCGACCGATTGCGCGCGGCCGAACGCGCGGCCGATGAACTGCCGGACCATGATCCGGGCGATGACGAACGCGTCCGGCCGCTGCGTCCGGCGAATCTGGCCTATGTCGTCTTCACCTCCGGATCCACCGGAATACCCAAGGGCGTGGCGGTTTCGCACGCCGCGATCGCCGAACACCTGGACGGATTCGGTTCCCAGTGGGATATGACCGCCGATGATCGATTGCTGCAGTCGGCGTCGGTGGGTTTCGACGCCTCACTGGTGGACATCTTCCTCACCTTGAGTATCGGTGCGTGCCTGGTGGTTCCGAAGCCGGGATCGTTCAGCGATATCGCCTTCGCCGATATTCCTTATCTGGCCGAGGTGATCTCGCGCTGCGGGGTGACCGTGCTGCATATGGTGCCGTCGGTACTGAGCAGCCTGCTGATGCTGCCGGAGGTCCGGCAGTGGCGGGGGCTGCGCCATGTCCCGGTCGGCGGGGAGGTGCTGTACGGGGAGGTCGCCGACCGCTTCGCCGGGGTTTTCGATGCCGAGCTGCGCAATCACTACGGACCGACCGAGGCGGTCGTCTGCTCGACCCATATGCGGGTGGCCGGGCCACAGGGGACGCGAATCGTGCCCATCGGGTATCCCAATCGCAATGTATCGCTGTATCTGCTGGACGACCGGCTGCAATTGGTTCCGGCCGGGGTGGTCGGCGAAATCTATCTGGGCGGCCAACAATTGGCGCGCGGATACCGGAATATGCGGGCCGCCAGCGCCGAGCGGTTCGTCGCCGATCCGTTCACCGATGGCGGACGGCTGTACCGCACGGGCGATCTGGCCCGGCGCAATGGCGACGGGGAACTGGAGTTCATCGGCCGCGCCGACGATCAGGTGCGGGTGCACGGTTATCGAATCGAATTGGCCGAGGTCCAGTCGGCCCTGACCGCACATCCGGACGTGGGCCACTGCGTGGCCGCGGCCGTCACGGATCCGGTCGCCGGATCTGTCCTGGCGGCGTATCTGGTTCCGGCGCGGGGAGTTACGAACATCTGCGTCGACGCGGTCCGCGAATTCGCGGCCACGGTACTGCCACGCACTATGGTGCCGGCGGCATATGCGGTCATCGACGAGATCCCCCTGACCGAACACGGCAAACTCGATCGCCGCGCGTTACCGCCGCCGCACCTGTCGACCGCGGAGTTGTTCCGGGCGCCCAATACGGCGCTGGAAGTACGTATTTCGGAGATGTTCGGCGCGATGCTGGGCCGTGAGCGGATCGGCGCCGATGACTCGTTCTTCGATCTGGGTGGGCATTCGCTTCTCGTGCCCCGGCTACTGGCCTGGATTCTGGCGGAATTCGGGGTGCGGATCGAGGTGCGGGCGTTGTTCGACACGCCGACGGTCTCGGGCCTGGCGACCCGGGTGGAGACACTGACCGCCCACGACTTACCGATTGAGGTGTGATTGATGTCTGATACGAACGGAT
>JAFMQT010000573.1 GCA_017354515.1 Nocardia sp.
CGCTCCGGCCCCGGCCCCGCAGGCGTCCGGGCCCGCGGCCCAACCGGATCCCGGCGCCCAGCAGGGTGGGGTATCCGGCGGTATGGCGCTGCCGCCGGCGGCCGGTGGCGGACAGGACGCGAAGCCCCGAGACGGTCAACTCGGTGTGACTGTGCCGGCGGCGGCGGTCGAGACCACGGTTCCCGCGGCTGTGATCGGCGACTTCGGCGATGACACGGCCTGACGGGGGGCCGGAGGAGGGCAACCCGTTCGACCTCGGTCTGCCGATGGTGAATACCCCGGCCGGCAAGAAGGGCCGTAAGCGGCGCCCGGCGCGGCGGAATCCGCGACGTCCTCAGCCGCCCGCGCAGCGCCCGGCCGCTCCGCCGCGTGCCGAGCCGGGATCGCCGATCTATCCGGGCGGTGATTGGGAGCGGTGGCTCGAGCCCGGGCAGCAGCAGATTCCCGAGCCCACCCCCGAACCCGAACCGGCACGCCGCATTCCCATCGGCGGACCACTCGAGGATCCGGATCTGGTCGACAGATCCACCATCGTGCCGCAACTCGTCGACCGTTCGGGCGGCAACCCGGGGTCGGCGTTCCGGCGCCCGAGGTCACGCTCGGCGAGTCCGCGTGGGGACCATCGGCGCAGTGAGAAATTGCTCGCCGCACTGACTTTGATCGGGGTGGGAATCGTCGTCATCTCGGTGGTGCTGACGGTCATCCACACCGGCAACAAGCGCAGCGACGCGAAGGTGCACACCACACCGGCGCCGCTGGTACCGGCCGTCTCCACGGCGACCGCAACCGGCGCCGCGCCGCAGTCGTCCATCGCGGCCGACGGCTGCCAGCAGAAGCGCACCGGTCAGGTGATCTCCGGAACCGATGCCGGCGGTACCGCGTCCGGGTCCGACGCGATCCTCGCCTTCGAACGCGCCTATTACGTTCAGCGTTCGGGATACGCGGCTCGCGCTGTGGTCGCCGATGGCTCATCGGTGCCCTCGGCCGACCAGATCCAGCGCGGGATCAATCAGATCCCGGTCGGCACCCGATACTGCGTGCAGATCACCGGCACCGGTAATCAGAGTCAGTGGGAGGTTCGCCTCACCCAGCAGAAGCCGGGAGAACAACCGCGTGAGTTCACCCAGATCATCGGTACCCGAACCGATTCGGGCCGCAACTTGATCACCTCGATCGCCTCGGGGTGATCGCGGGCCGCCGGTGCGAGGCCGGACGTACCCGGTTCAGAGGTACGCGTGGATGAAGCCGCTGAACGGGACCAGGAACCCGCCGAGTTCGCATACGATCAGCGCGCACATCGCGAGCCGCAACGCCGCCGAGATGTCACCGTGGAACTGATTGGTGGTGTCACGGCGAAATCCGTGTAGGCAGTACGAGCCGATCGCACCCGCGAAGAATGTCAGGACCGCCAGCGCCGCAACGAGATTCACCGCCGTCGGCCAGTCCGACAGTTCGACGAAGACCGCCAGTAGCAGGGCCGCGAAGCTGTACAGCAATGCCGCGCGGTGCGCGATGTCGACATAGGGATGCGCCTGTCCCCGCGGTGATGTCCGCATACCGTGGTATTTCCAGACCCCGAGCAGTAGTGCCCAGATGAACAGCAGTCCGGTCGCCAACAGCGTGATCCGGGTGTCGATCCCGATCTGTATGTGTCGCATGGATTTTCCCGTCGTCGCTGAGTTGCCCGCAGGCCGGCCCGACTGTTCGATCTCGGGCGTTCGGGCGCCACCCACCGGCACGAGTCTGCCGGTGCCGATACCCGGCCGCGATACCCGGGCCACCCGGGGTGAAGTTCAGGGTGCGGCTGGGGGTTGTGCCGGATGTGCGTCCGCGCGACGGCGGTGCACTCTGGTAGCAGGTGTCACCACCGTCCGACCACCTGAGGAGCCGATATGACTGCCCCTACCCGCCGTCTCACCCGATCCACCTCCGACAAATGGTTGGGCGGTGTGTGCGGCGGTCTCGCCGAGTATCTGGGCTGGGACTCCACCCTGGTCCGCCTGCTGTTCGTGGCCTCCTGCCTGCTGCCGGGCCCGCAATTTCTGATCTATCTGGTGATGTGGGTGGTCATTCCGAAGCGGTAGTCGGCCACCCGGTGGCCGGGAGTTATCCACAGCTATTCGTTCCCTCGCACGTCGGCTGCTCGAGTTGTCCACAGCCGCGGAGAATGCGGATGCGCGAACCGGGCACTGGATGTCACGATGGACCGATCATCCCGCACACTCCTCGAGGAGCACAGCATGATCCATTCGGGCGATCTGCCTGGCCTGGACCTGCCGGATGTCGACGCGCACTCCGATCTGGGCGGGCTCGGCGCGGTGGAACTCCATCATCCGTCCCAGGATTTCGACCACGACGGAATCCTGGACACCGAAACCTTCCACAGCGACCACTCGATGGAGGTGTGGTCGGATCTGGACCACGACGGCTACGCCGACCACACCACGATCGTCGACAACAGCGGCGACTACTCGGCCTGGGAGTTCCACCACTACCCGGACGGCCGCACCGAATGGGTCCAGGTGGACAAGGGCAAGATGGGGCACTGAGCCCGCAGGTATCCGCCGCCCGGGCGTCTACTTACGCAGTGTGCGGACCAGCTGTACCACCTGCATCGGTGTGATTGCCGAAACCGGTTCCGCCTCAGGATCTTCGGGCGCGTGCGGATCGACCGCCTCGGTGCGTGGGACGCTGGCCTCGGGGTCGGCGAAGTCCTTGTACTTCTTGTC
>JAFMQT010000574.1 GCA_017354515.1 Nocardia sp.
GCATCGAGGCCTCGTCGTAGGCGTGGAAGTTGCGCGACACCAGCGGCGCACGCACCGCACCCGCCAGCGCCGCCGCGAAGGCCGGCGCATCGGCCAATTCCACCAGCCTGCGGTGAAATTCGGCGTTCAGCGGAATCAGCTCGTGCACATCGTGTTTGGGGCCGGGCGGACCGACTTCCAGCATGTGCGCGGCCAGTTCATCCAACTCGTCGAGGGCGGCCGCGTCGGCCTTATCGGTGGCCATCGCGGTCAGCCGGGGTTCGAGAGCGGTCCGCACCTTGAAGACGCTTTCCATCTCCGCCACCGACCAGCTGGCAACCCGGGCCCCGCGATTGGGCGGCAGATCCACCCATCCCTCCGCCGCCAACTGCCGCAACGCCTCCCGGATGGGCGTGCGGCTGACTCCGAGTCGCTCGGCCAGTTCCACCTCGGCCAGCCGGGTGCCCGACGGATAGGTGTCGTTGAGGATCAGTTCGCGCAAGGTATCGCCGACTCGCTCCGCCGATGTCACCACACGCGCTGCCACGGCAACCTCCTGTCAGGTCGGCACCCGGATGTATGCAATGTACGGATGCTATCCGCAGATACGCAAGGGCTTGTCGTCAAGAGCGCTGAGATGTATACAAGATGTAGATGGTCTGTGTCACAGATCATAGTTTGTCGTGGATGGGACGGTTCCGACGATGACCGACGCACTGGGGTGGCGGCTGAAAATCGGGGTGGTGACTCCTTCGGTGAATACGGTTGTGCAGCCCGAATACGACGATATGCGCCCGGCGGGCGTCACCAACCACATCGCGCGAATTCATATCCCGGACCGCGTGGTCGACGATGACGACGATTTCGGCGCGCTGGTCAGCGATATCGACAACGGCGTCGACGACGCGGTGCGGCGGGTGCTCACCTGCGAGCCAGATTGTGTGGTGCTCGGCGTGTCGATCGAGGCGGTATGGGGTGATCCGAAAGCCGGTGCGGCCATACAAGATCGGCTCCGATCGAAGTTCGGCGAGGATCTGGTCCTGGTGCACGCGGGGGAGGCGATCCCGGCCGCGCTGCGCGCGGTCGGCGTCGATGAGGGCCCGATCGGGGTGATCACCCCGTATCAGCCGGGATCCGAACCGCATCTGCGCACCTTCGTCGAAAGTTGTGGTTACCAATTGCAGACCGCGGTCCATCTGCGTGCCCCGACCGCCGTCAAGATCGCCCACACCACGGGCGAGACGCTGCGGCGCGAGCTGACCGCGATCGCCCGGCAGCGACCGCGGGCGATCGTCCAGTTCGGCGCGAATATGGCCATGGGGCAGATCGCGGCCGAAGCCGAATCGTGGCTGGGCCTGCCGGTGATCGCGGTGAATACCGCAACCTATTGGCATGCGTTGCGCAGCAACGGAATCGATGATCGGAAACCAGGCTTCGGCCGGCTTCTGGAAAGCCATTAGTCCCTCAGCAGCTCAGGCCGGCGGTGAAGCGGCATATGCCCGACAGCAACTATCCCACCCTGTTCTCCCCGATCACGCTGGGTCCGCGCACGGCGCGCAATCGTATCTGGATGACCGCGCACGCCACCGAGTTCTCCGCGGACGGAACCTTCGCCGAGGCCAGTGCCGAGTACTACGCCGAACGCGCCCGCGGCGGCGTCGCGGTCATCACGATGGAAGCGATGGCAGTGCATCCGACGAGTCTGCCGCGGCGCGGGGTGATTCACGCCTACTCCCCCACCGTGGTCGACAGTTACCGCAAGGTCGCCGCCGCCGTGCACCCGCACGGCGCGCTGCTGATGGCGCAACTGTGGCACCGGGGCCGCCAAACCGACGGCATCATTTCCCGGCTGCCCACCTGGGCGCCCAGTCCGGTGCCCGATACGGTGTATCGGGAGATACCGCACGAGATGACCCGTGCGGAGATCGATGTGCTTGTCGCACACTATGTCCTGTCGGCGCGGCACGCGATCGACGGCGATATCGACGGCATCGAGGTGCACGGTCTCGGGCACGGATATCTGCTCGGCCAATTTCTGTCTCCCGCCACCAATCACCGGACCGACGAATACGGCGGATCGTTCGAGAATCGTGTGCGGATCGTGCGCCGGATCGTGACCGCCGTCCGCGAGGTGGTGCCCGCGGATCGGGTGCTGGGCATCCGCATCAACAGCAGCGACGGCGATGTGGAGAACGGCCTGGGCAACGCGGACTGGGTGCGGATCGCTACCGAGCTGGAGAGCTGGGGTCTGCTCGATTACATCTCCACCACCCAGGGCACCTACCTGGACCGCATGCAGATCTACGGCACCTCCGCGGCCCGGCCGGCCGGTTACGAGCTCGCCGACACGGCCAATATCACCCGCGCCGTCTCGCTGCCCGTGGTCGCGGTGGGCCGGATCACCACGCCGGAGATGGCGGAGGACATTCTTGCCACGGGCCGGGCCCAGTTCGTCGGGATGGCCCGCCAGCTGATCGCGGATCCATTGTGGCCCACCGTGGCTCGCGAGGGCCGCCCCGGCGATATCCGCCCCTGTATCGGCTCCAACTGGTGTGTGGCCTCGTTCGCGCGCGGACCCATATCCTGCATCCACAACCCGGCGGCGGGACGCGAGCGCGAATTCCGCCGAGACGACATCCGCACGCGCGCGCCCCGGCGGGTGGCAGTGGTGGGCGGCGGCCCCGCCGGGCTGCGAGCCGCCCTGACCGCCGCCGGGCTCGGCCACCAGGTCACCCTCTTCGAACAGG
>JAFMQT010000226.1 GCA_017354515.1 Nocardia sp.
CATGCGGCGGGCGCGGCGGCGCAGGCCGCGGCACCGCTCACCGGCGGCGCGGGGCTTCCACCCATTCCGCCGCTGCCCGCCGATCCGGTCGCCGCCATGATGAACGGCACCCTGCTGCCCGGCGTTCCGGGCGCGGACGCGCTGTTCAAGCCATTCCGCGATCTGCTGTCGAGCTTCGGCACCGGCGTGATGGGCTCGCTGAACCCCGCCGATATCCTCAGCCAGTCCTCGCAGATCATTCAGGCCGCGATGCAGACCGGCATGGGGGCGATGAAATCTGTCGAGGGCATCTGGCAGGGCCAGGCCGCCAACAGCGCGCAGGCGTCGAATCAGAAGAATCAGGCGCACGGCCAGGAAGCCGCCCAACGCGGACTGGACATCTCCAAACTCACCGACCAGGCCGCGGCGGTCGTGCAGAAGGGCAATGTGCAGCTCACCGAGGTGGCGCATTCCTTCGCCGCGCAGGCCGCGGCGATGGCCCCCGTCGCCCTGACCCCGCCCGGTCAGGCCGGCCTGATCGCCACGGCCACAGAGCATCTCGGCCAGGCCGTCGGGATCGTCAACGTCACCCGCGGCGAACTGGGCGGATATACCGGGCAGTTGGGCGCCGTCGTCAACCAGCTCGCCGGTCAGAACGCGCCACAGGCCGCCGACGCCGCCTCGCAGGTCGCGCAGGGGGTCGGTCAGCCGATCATGGAACAGGCCCAGAACCTGCTGTCGGGGGCCGGCGGTAACAGCGACGGTTCCACCCAGGCCGCGGGACTCGACGGTCTCGGGTCGGGCCTCGATGGCGCCTCGACGCAGGCCAGCGGGTTCGGCGGCAACGGCGCCCATCCGGGTTCGGCGATGGGCGGCAGCGGCGGATTCGGCGGCATGGGTGGACTCGGCGGAGGTTCGGCCGAGGGTGGCGGCGCGTCCACGCCCAAGCCCAGCGGTCCCGGAGTCTCCATGCCCGGCGGTAAACCCATCGTCCCGGGTATGCCCTTCGGTCCCGGTATGCCCGGCGGCCCCGGTGCAGGCGGCGCGGCGGGCAACTTCATGGGCGGCGCCCCCGGCGCGGCGGGGGTGGGCAAGTCCGAGGAGAACAAGCAGCGCAACGTGCAGAGCTATCAGAGTCCTACCGGCAACAATGATCTCACCGGCCCGCTGGGCGAGAGCGCACCCGAGGTCATCGGCCGAAACGACAACGAAGAGCAGATCACCGAGTACGACCCGAACAACCACATCTGATCGGTGGCCCGCCGACTCGGCGCAGGCATATCGTGGCCCGGATCTCACGGTTCGGGCCACGGTCGCGTTCCAGCGTCCTCGTTCCACCCGTGCCCGCGGTTTCCCCAACGCGCACTAGAACACGTTTCACCGAGATATACGCCGCACGATCACGGGACAACGCACCAACTATGCGGCTAGGATAGCCACAAAAATTGGAATCTGTTCTAGTTTCATATCGGCACCACCCGAGAGGACACCGATGCGTTTCACCTACGCGGAGGCGATGACCGATCCGGCGCACTACATCCCGCTGGCGCAGGCCGCGGAGGCCGCCGGATTCCACAGCATGACCATCGCCGACTCACTCGCCTATCCGGCCGAATCGGATTCGACCTACCCCTACACCCCGGACGGATCGCGCGAGTTCCTCGACGGCAAACCGTTCATCGAGGCGTTCATCCTGTCCGCCGCGCTGGCCGCGGCCACCACCACCCTGCGGTTCACCCCCTTCGTGGTGAAACTGCCGATCCGGCCCCCGGTGCTGGTCGCCAAGCAGGCCGCCTCGATCGCCTATCTCAGCGGTAACCGATTCTCCCTCGGCGTCGGCATCAGCCCCTGGCCCGAGGATTTCGAGATCATGGATGTCCCGTTCGAACGCCGCGGCAAGCGGATGGACGAGTGTATCGAGATCGTGCGCGGACTCTCGCGCGGCGAATACTTCGAATATCACGGCGAGTTCTACGATATTCCCAAGATCAAGATCACCCCCGGCGCCACCGAACCGCTGCCGATCCTGGTCGGCGGGCACAGCGATGCGGCCCTGCGGCGCGCGGTGCGGCTGTGCGACGGCTGGATGCACGCCGGCGGCGACCAGGACGATCTGGACCGGATGCTGGCCCGGTTGAACGAACTACGCGCCGAACGCGATTCGTCCACGCCGTTCGAAATCCACGCCGCCTCGCTCGAGGCATACACGCTCGACGGCATCAAACGCCTCGAGGACAAAGGGGTCACCGACGTGATCGTGGGATTCCGCTACCCCTACACCGCCGGACCGGATACCGAACCGCTCGCCGACAAGATCGCGCATCTGCGGCGGTACGCCGATTCGGTCATCTCGAAGCTGTAATCAGCTCTGGGTGCCCAGGGCCGCGATATCGCTGTCGGACAGGCGAACCGGCTGCACGATATCGCGGGCCCGCACCAGCCGCACCGCACGAAAGAGCGGGCGCTCCTCCAATACAGCGTCGCGCGCCTCGGCCCGCAGCTGGCCGACCAGCAGACCCGACAGCGACAGCGCGGCCGCGAGCGGGGCCGCCGACAACGCGTCGGCCAATTTGCGCAGCCCGAGCACATGCAGTTCCCGGCCGGTTCCGGCATCGGTGTACATCGCCAGCGGAACGATCTGGGCGTTCCGGCCCGCGGTCACCCGCAGCACGATCCGGCTCAGCCGCCCGGGGTAGACCAGCAGTTCGACACCGGTGGCCGCGGCGATGTCCACACGCCGCCGTCCCAGCAGTCTGCGGGCGTCGATCACAGTGCCCGCCAACCACATTCGGCGCCTCCGGACAGCCAGCGCGTAAACGATCGTCGGTGCCCCGACCACACATCCGACCAGCACCCCGGTCGGCCAGTTGACCAGAAGCGCGACCACGACCCCGGCCACCACACCCGCGCCGAACGCGATCCAGGCCAACCGGCGCAGGGCGGGCGCGTAGAACTCCGGGGCGATCAGGTCCAGGCCGATCGGTTGCGGCCCGATCGGTTGCGACGCTGCGGGGTTCGGCGAGTCGATCACGGCATACTCCGTGCACGTGCGTCCGAGTGCACCGGCCACGAATCGGAAACCGACCGGCGGCAACGCATTCCAGGCATGGCCGGAGCGTACTATCCGCGCGCCGCGAGTTCCTGAGCGACCTGCGATACCACCTCGGTGAGCGCGATCTGACGCTGGTCGCCGGTGGATAGGTCCTTCAGGCCGACCTGTTCGTTGGCCAGATCCCGATCGCCCAGGACCAGCGCGAAAGCCGCACCCGAACGATCCGCGGCCTTCATCGCTCCCTTGACTCCGCGCCCGCCGTACGCCAAGTCCACCCGGATCCCGGCCGCCCGCAGTTCGGCGGCCAGCACGACCAGGTGCGCCATCGCCTCCGACCCCATCGGCACCCCGAACACGTCCACCCGGGTGGCGGCACCGGCGGTTCTGCCCTCGGCCTCGAGCGCCAGCGCGGTGCGGTCCACGCCCAGCCCGAAGCCGATCCCCGACAGCGGCTGTCCGCCCAGCTGGGCCATCAGACCGTCGTAGCGACCGCCGCCACCGATTCCCGACTGCGAACCCAGCCCGTCGTGGACGAATTCGAAGGTGGTCTTGGTGTAGTAGTCCAGCCCACGCACCATGCGCGGGTTGACCGTATACGGCACGCCGAGGGCGTCGAGGTGGCCGAGTACCTGATCGAAGTGCGCCTTCGCCGAATCCGAGAGGTGGTCGAGCATCAGCGGGGCCGCGGCGGTGAGCTCGCGGACCTCGGGCCGCTTGTCGTCCAGCACGCGCAGCGGATTGATCTCGGCGCGGCGGCGGGTCTCATCGTCCAGCGGCAGCGCGAACAGGAATTCCTGCAACAGTTCGCGATAGCGCGGCCGGCAGGTGTCATCGCCGAGCGAGGTGATCTCCAGCCGGAAACCGTCCAGGCCGAGGGAGCGGAACCCCGCATCGGCGACGGCGATGACCTCGGCATCGAGCGCCGGATCATCGACACCGATCGCCTCCACGCCGACCTGCTGCAGTTGCCGGTACCGCCCGGCCTGCGGCCGCTCGTACCGGAAGAAGGGGCCGTGGTAGCAGAGTTTGACGGGGAGCTGACCGCGGTCGAGGCCGTGCTCGATCACCGCGCGCATCACCCCGGCGGTGCCCTCCGGGCGCAGCGTCACACTGCGCTCACCGCGGTCGGCAAAGGTGTACATCTCCTTGCTGACGACGTCGGTGGACTCGCCGACACCGCGGGCGAACAGCCCGGTGTCCTCGAAGATCGGCAGCTCCACATGCCCGTATCCGGCCATCCGCGCGGCGCGCACGAGCGAGTCCCGCACGGCGACGAATTCCGCCGAGGCGGGCGGGACATAATCCGGAATCCCTTTCGGGGCACTGAAGCTGCTGGTCTTGGTCACAAGAGGTCAGTTTCCCCCATCCGCACGGCCCGCGTCCAACCGGTTGATTTCCGGGTCGCGAAGCTCATATGTGCGCCTGTAGGGGAGCTCGAGGAATGTTCAGGAAGTGATGGCACACTCATAGGCCGACACACCACCGACACGGGAGGACCGGCCAGTGCCGACCAACGAACAGCGACGCGAGGCGGCCAAACGCAAGCTCGAACGCCGACTGGCCCGCCAGGCCGAACGCGAACGCAGGCGCAAGCAGTTCGCGATCGCCGGATCGGCACTCGGTATCGTCGTTGTCGTCGCGGCCGGGGTGGGCATCTACTTCGTGACCAAGGGCGACGATTCCAAGAACGCTTCCGCCTCGACTCCGGCCTCGTCCACACCACCGATGCCCCCGGCCGCGGCGCCGCCGACCGCCAAACCCAAACCCGCGACGGTGAACTGCGACTACCCCGACTCCGGGCAGGCCGCCAAACCGGTGACCAAACCGAACGGCGCCAACATCTCGACGACGGTTGACCCGAAGGTGTCGCTGGACACCAGTCAGGGCAAGATCGGCCTGTCGCTCGACGCGGGCAAGTCGCCCTGCGCGGTCAACAGCTTCGTGAATCTGGTGCACCAGAAGTACTTCGACAACACCCCCTGCCATCGGCTGACCACGGGGGCGGGACTGCAGGTCCTGCAGTGCGGCGACCCGACCGGTAAGGGCGACGGCGGCCCGGGCTACTCCTTCGCCAACGAGTACCCGACCGACCAATACGCCCCGGGTGATCCCGCCGTCCAGTCCACCCCGGTCGAGTACAAACGCGGCGTGATCGCGATGGCCAATCGCGGGCCCGATACCAACGGCAGCCAGTTCTTCCTGGTGTACGGGGATTCCCAACTGCCGCCGCAGTACACCATCTTCGGCACGATCGACTCCGGCGGCCTGAAGGCGCTCGATGCCATCGGCAAGGCCGGCACCGCCAACCCCGGCGCCGGCGATGGGCCGCCCAAGCAGCCGGTCACCATCAAGACCGCTCAGCTCGCCTGATCCGGACCGCCCGCGCCCAACTGTCCGACCGTCGCACCGTAAGGACCACCGCCGGCGCGGGCGGCGCTGGTACTCTCAGAAAAACTGAACTGGACCTGACCAGTCGTCCATCGTGGAACTGCGATACCGGGGAGCGGGCATGGCCGAGGAAATCGATGAAATCGGCGGCGAAACCGCAGCGATGATGAAACAGATGCTGCAACTGGCGACCCTGGTCGCGCTGCGCAGCCGCGAGCGCGGCCAGCGTGAGGCCGAGGCCCGCGTCAAGGACACCCGCGAGCGGGTCAAGGACACCCGGGAACGGATGCTGCGTGAGGCCCGCGAGGCCAAGGCCAAGGATCCGCGCAATCGGGAGCTGGCCCGGATGCTCGAACGTCCGGCCCTGGAGCGGGGAGTGTCACTGGAACGGCGGGCACGCGAGCGCACGGTCGAGCGCACCCGCTCCCACGCCCGCGAAATCGGCCGCTACGACTCGCCGGAACGCCGTCAGGCGCTGGCCGCTCATCTCTCGCACGCCGGAGTCGCCCCCGACCTCGCCGCGGTGCGCATGCTGATGGATGTCAGCCAGGCCCAGCCGCCCGAGGCCGCGATCGCCACCCGCCCGCCGGAGCCTCCGAAAACCGTGCGCGCCAGGGAAATCGACACGCGGACCCGCGAACGGCTACGCGAACGCACCCGCGAACGGGAACGCTGAACACCCGGCCCGTGCCGCCGCCACGTCATTGCCCGGTGCGCTCGGGAACGCCGATCGAGCCGGGGTCGGCGAACATCCCCTTCGGGGGCCTGATCAGCGGCAGCGGGGTGAGCAGATCCTTGTGCCCGTGGCGCACGCTGCAATATTTGAACGGCCCGGCGGGGTCCAGCAGTTTCGACATCTGTGGGTCGGCGTGTTCGAGGAACCAGTTGCTCATACCGGTCTTCGCGTCCTGACGCAGATACTCCCAGGCCCGCCACACCGCATCCAGGCGCAGCACCGCCTCACTGTGGCGCCACCATTCCTTGCACCACACGGTGTCGGTGGTGTCGGCGACCTGCCGCTGATAGATCAGGCTCAGGTAGTTCTCCACGAACTCGACCACATTCGAGTAGATCATTCCTTCTTGCTGCTGGGTCACAGCGGGCGAACCTCCTCAGGCTGTCCATAGGTCGTGGGCGGCTGCCCGGGCATCGGGCCGCCATCGTAGCCGCCGCGCTCGTTCACCAGATCACCGATTGTGGTGCGGCGCTGGGGATCATGACGCTCGAGCGACCTGGTGACCTCGTCGGCGTACTCGCCCTCCCACCACGGCACGGTGCGCACCAGGGTGGCCGGCGCACCCGAGGAGAACACCACCGCCCGGCCGCGCGGCAGCGTGGCCAGCGCGTTCGCATTGAGGGTGCGCGAGGCACCCAGGGAGCGCGAATAACTCTTGCCGCCTTTGGATTCCGATACCGACGAGGAGACGACATCGAAATCGCCGATCGCCTCCGAGCGTGCCGCCAGGAAGCCCATATCGTCCACGCCCGGACCGAGAACCTTGATATTCGCTGCCGCCCACAGTGCTTCCATCCCGGCCTGGGTCCAGCACCGCACGCCCTGCGCCCACGACTGCAGCACGGTCATCACGACGATGCCGCGCGAGCCGAAGTGGCTGTACTGCTTGGGCAGATCCTTCCAGCGCACGATATTGGCCGCCTCGTCCAGCACGGCCAGCAGCGGGATATCCAGGCGCCCCAGATGCAATTGGGTGGCCTTACGCATCGCGACGTCGATGACCGCCTCGGTCAGCGCGCTGACCAGCGGGCCGGCCGAACCGCGGCCTTCCAGCGACAGGCAGTACAGAGTCCAGTTGCGGTCCAGGAATTCTCGTTCGTCGAACTG
>JAFMQT010000227.1 GCA_017354515.1 Nocardia sp.
AACTGGAAGGTCTGCTGGACGCGGATATCCATGTGCGCGGTAACGCTGTCACCCTGACCGGTAAGGCCGCCGATGTGGCGCTGGCCGAGCGGGTGATCGAGCAGCTCGTGGCGCTGACCGCGCGCAATCGAGTCGTCACCCCCGAAGCGGTCCGGCACACGTACTCGATGCTGACCGAAGGGTCCTCGGAGTCCCCGGCCGAGGTACTGAGCCTGGATATCATCGCCCGGCGCGGTAAGACCATCCGCCCCAAGACGCTCAACCAGAAGCGCTATGTCGACGCGATCGACGAGCACACGATCGTCTTCGGAATCGGCCCCGCCGGTACCGGTAAGACCTACCTCGCGGTCGCCAAGGCAGTGCAGGCGCTGCAGAGTAAGCAGGTCAACCGCATCATCTTGACCCGGCCCGCGGTCGAGGCGGGCGAGCGGCTCGGCTTCCTGCCCGGCACCCTGAACGAGAAGATCGACCCGTATCTGCGCCCGCTCTACGACGCCCTGCACGACATGATGGATCCGGAGGCCATTCCGAAGTTGATGGCCTCGGGCGTCATCGAGGTCGCACCGCTGGCGTATATGCGCGGGCGCAGCCTCAACGATTCGTTCATCATCCTGGACGAGGCGCAGAACACCACTCCCGAGCAGATGAAGATGTTCCTGACCCGACTCGGTTTCGGGTCGAAGATCGTGGTCACCGGTGATGTCACCCAGGTCGATCTGCCCGGGGGAACGCGTTCGGGTCTGCGGGTGGTCAGCGATATCCTCACCGAAATCGACGACATCCACTTCGCGGAGCTCACCTCCAGCGATGTGGTGCGCCACCGGCTGGTGTCGGAGATCGTCGACGCCTACGACCGCTACGAGTCCGACGACCGGCCGCAGATGGCGCGGCACTATCCGGGCAATCGGGCACAGCGCCGGGCGGCCGATCGCGCGGCGCGGCGCTGAGCGGCGGGCCGTGCCCATGGCACCGGTGGTCCGCCGATAGTCTGACGGTGTGAGTATCGAGATCGCCAACGAGTCGGGCATCGATGTATCCGAACCCGATCTGATCAGCGTGGCACGGTTCGCGATCGAGCGGATGGATGTGCATCCGGCGGCCGAACTGTCGATGGTGCTGGTCGATCTCGACACCATGGCCGATCTGCATATGCGCTGGATGGACCTTCCCGGCCCCACCGATGTGATGTCCTTCCCGATGGACGAACTCGAACCGGGTGGGCGTCCCGACGGCGCCGCCCCCGGTCCGTCGATGCTCGGCGATATCGTGTTGTGCCCGGAATTCGCCGCGGCCCAGGCCACCAAGGCCGGCCATACCCTCGACCACGAACTGGCCCTGCTCACCGTGCACGGGGTGCTGCATCTGCTCGGCTACGACCACGCCGAACCGGAGGAGGAGAAGGTCATGTTCGGTCTGCAGAATCAGCTGCTGGCCGACTGGTACGAGAGTCTGCGCGAGGCGGCACGCCGCGCCAAGCTCGCCGAACGCGATGCCCGCCTCCTCGGCAAGACCGGATTCACCACCCCTGGCAACCCGTTGGACCCGGCGTGAGCCGCGATGGGCACTGCGTGAGCGGATCGGGGCCGGAGGCGGTAGCGGAGCGTGACCACGCAGGCCCCCGCTCACGCTGCGGTAGGCACAGCGTGAGCGGATCAGGGCCGGTGGCGTCGGTGAGGGGTTATCGAGCGTGACCGCGCTGGTTCCGGTGCTTTTGGCGATTCTGCTGGTGCCGGTCGGCGGCGCCTTCGCGGCGATCGATGCGGCATTGAGCACGGTGTCGCGGGCGCGGGTGGAGGATCTGGTCCGCGCCGAACGACCGGGCGCGCGGGCCCTGGCCCGGATCGCGGTCGACCGGCCCCGCTATGTCAACCTCATGGTGCTGCTGCGCCTGGTCTGCGAGATCACCGCGACGGTACTGCTGGGTGCGGCGCTCAGTCATGTGCTGAGCTGGGCGTGGGCCTTGAGCCTGACCGCGGTGGTGATGGTGGTGGTCGACTATGTCGTCATCGGCGTCGGGCCGCGTACCCTGGGCCGCCAGCACGCCTATTCGATCGCGCTGATCGCGGCCCTGCCGGTGCGGGCGATCGGCACTCTGCTCGGACCGTTGACCACCCTGCTGATCATGGTCGGTAACGCCATCACCCCGGGCCGCGGATTCCGCAACGGCCCCTTCGCCTCCGAATTGGAATTGCGTGAGGTCGTGGACATGGCCCAGCAGAGCGGGGTGGTCGATTCCGAGGAACGCCGGATGATCCAGTCGGTGTTCGAGCTGGGGCAGACGTCCGCGCGGGCGGTGATGGTGCCGCGCACCGAAATGGTGTGGATCGAGGCGGATAAGGCTGTGGCGCAAGCTTTGTCGCTGGCGGTGCGATCGGGTTACTCCCGGATCCCGGTGATCGGCGAGAACGTCGACGACATCCTGGGTGTGGTGTATCTGAAGGATCTGGTGACCTACGGCGATCGCGGACGTTCGGTGCGGGTGCGTGAGGTGATGCGTCCGGCGGTGTTCGTCCCGGATTCCAAACCGCTGGATACCCTCCTGGACGAGATGCAACGCCGCCGCAACCATATGGCGCTGCTGGTGGACGAATACGGCGGTATCGCCGGACTGGTCACCATCGAGGACGTGCTCGAGGAGATCGTCGGGGAGATCGCCGACGAATACGACACCGACGAGACGGCCCCGGTGGAGGATCTGGGCGAGGGCCGCTACCGGGTGTCGGCCCGGCTGTCGGTGGAGGATCTGGGCGAACTGTTCGGCCTGGAGATCGAGGAGGAGGACGTCGAGACCGTCGGCGGGATCCTCGCCCACGCGCTCGGCCGGGTACCGCTGCCCGGATCCGAGGTGGTCGTGCACGGATTGCGGTTACGCGGGGAGGGTGGGGCCGACGCCCGCGGCCGGATGCGGGTGCACACGGTCGTCGCGGTGCGCTCGCCCGAGTCCGCGCAGCCGGTCGGTGCGGACGCGAAATATCAAGGGCGGGAACGAACAACGAAATTGGAGAACGGAGACGGTGATGACCGAGCGTGATACCGCTGAACTGGACGCCGAGGACGGCAAACTGCTGGTCCTGGCGCGCGGCGCGATGGGCCGCACCGGCGGCGGCACCGGCGCCGCGGTCCGCGGCAGTGACGGCCGCACCTACGCCGCGGGTGCGGTGGAGTTGACCGCGCTGTCGCTGAGCGCTCTGCAGGCCGCGGTCGCGGCCGCGATCTCCAGTGGCGCCGACGGATTCGAGGCCGCGGTCCTGGTCGGCGGTAGCGACGACGATCCGGGAATCGCCGCGGTGCGCGAGGTCAGCGGCTCGGCAGCGGTCCTGCTCACCGACCGCAAGGGCGCGCTGTTCCGGACGCTGGGAGCGATGTGATGGGCCAGCGGGGAGTCGGCGAATTCCGTTCCGGTTTCGTGTGTTTCGTGGGCCGTCCCAATACCGGGAAGTCCACTCTGACCAACGCGATGGTCGGGCAGAAGATCGCGATCACCTCCTCGCGCCCGCAGACCACCCGGCACACCATCCGCGGCATCGTGCATCGCGATCACGCCCAGCTCATCCTGGTCGATACCCCGGGCCTGCACCGGCCCCGCACGCTGCTGGGGCAGCGGCTCAACGATCTGGTGCGCGACACCTACTCCGAGGTGGATGTGATCGCGCTGTGCATTCCGGCGGACGAGAAGATCGGCCCGGGTGATCGGTGGATCGTGCAGCAGGTCCGGCAGATGGCGCCGAAGACCACGTTGATCGGCGTGGTCACCAAGATCGACAAGGTGGACAAGCAGCGGATCGCCGAACAGTTGATGGCGGTCTCGCATTTGCTGGGCCCCGAGGCCGAGCTGGTTCCGGTGTCGGCGGCCAAGGGCGAGCAGGTCGAGGTCCTCGTCGATGTGATCGCCGCGCAGATGCCCGAGGGTCCGGCGTTCTATCCCGATGGCGAGCTGACCGACGAACCCGAGGAAACCTTGATGGCCGAGCTGATTCGCGAGGCCGCGCTGGAGGGGGTGCGCGATGAGCTGCCGCATTCGCTGGCGGTGGTGATCGAGGAGATCCTGCCGCGTGACCTGGGCGAAGACCGGCCGGCGGGCAGAGCGAACGCCGATATGCTCGATGTGCACGCGCTATTGTATGTGGAGCGGCCGAGTCAGAAGGCGATCATCATCGGTAAAGGCGGGCGGCGTCTCAAAGAGGTCGGCACCGCGGCCCGCCGGCAGATCGAACATATCCTCGGCACCCGCATCTACCTGCATCTGCATGTGAAGGTGGCCAAGGATTGGCAGCGCGACCCCAAACAACTGGGCAAGCTCGGATTCTGAATGCGCGTGTGCCCGCGCCGTGGGCGGCCTACGATCTGCGGCGTGAGGTGGATGTCGGGGCGGATCGGTGCCAAAGAGCTGCCGCCGCAAATACGTTCGGATCTGGAATCGGAAGGGATCGTGGTGTTCGGGCCGGTGAGCGGTTCGCTGGCCAAGCGCGGCTATCGCACACCGCTGCACTACGGTTCGGCCAGCTGGGACAATATCGTCGGCGGCACGATTGCGATGAGTAATCGCCGGCTGGTGATCTGGGGTAACCGGGAGGTGCTGGTCGATGTCTGGCTCGGGCATCCCGGGGTGACGATGGAGCTGCAGGGGTCCGAGCGGATGCTCGTGGAGGCCGACAACGCGCGTATCGATCCGGTGCGCACCGGCTGGACCACACTGCTGCTGCGCACGATTCACGCGCCGCGGGTCGCGCAAGTGTTCACCGAGGGCTTGCCGCATACCGTGTGAGTGGGCGTGTGCGACGGTTCCGGTCACCGCGGCGTGGGAGACTGACACCGTGTTGTTGTACCGGGACCAGGCGATCGTGCTGCGCCAGCACAAACTGGGCGAGGCCGATCGCATCGTCACTCTGCTGACCCGTCAGCACGGACTGGTCCGCGCGGTGGCCAAAGGGGTGCGGCGGACGCGGTCCAGATTCGGGGCGCGGCTGGAACCGTTCGCCTATATCGACGTGCAGCTGTATCCCGGTCGCAATCTCGACACCGTCACTCAGGTTCATACCGTGGAGGCCTTCGCCGCCGATATCGTCGCCGACTACGGCCGCTACACCACCGCCTGCGCGGTACTGGAAACCGCCGAACGTCTCGCCGGTGAGGAGCGGGCCCCCGCGCCCCGCCTGCACACCCTCACCGCCGGCGCGCTGCGCGCCATCGCTGTCGCGCACCGCCCCCCGGAGTTGATCCTGGACGCATTCCTGTTGCGCGCCATGGGTTTCGCGGGCTGGGCTCCGGCGCTCGAGGATTGTGCGCGGTGTGCGACTCCGGGCCCGCATCGTGCCTTCCACGTGGCTGCCGGGGGAGCGGTGTGTGTGCATTGCCGCCCGCCCGGTTCGGCGACCCCGTCGGTGGGGGTGCTGGAGTTGATGAGCGCGCTGTATCGCGGTGACTGGGCCGGCCTCGATGTGGTCGCCGAACCGCTGCGCCGCCAGGCCAGCGGGCTCACCGCCGCCCATCTGCAATGGCATCTGGAACGGCAGTTGCGCACGCTTCCGCTGATCGAGCGGACCCGGCCGCACGAGATCGTCGAGCGTGCGGATTCCCGGGTCGGCTGATCCGGGCTGACCCAGTAGGAGGCTGTTCCCACCGGGCCCGGGTACCTTCGGTGGCGACGATCACCAACCTGATGGAGAAGTTGCGATGGCTCACGAGCTCGTCGAATTCGATACGGAGAAGGCGCATTCGGCGCGGATGTACGACTACTACCTGGGTGGTAAGGACAACTATCCGGCCGACCGCGAGGCCGCGTCCCAGGTGATGGAGGCATTTCCGGAGACGGCGCAGGCCGCGCGGGCCAATCGGGAGTTCGTGCACCGGGCGGTGCGATTCGCGGCCCGCGACGGGGTACGGCAGTTCCTGGACATCGGAACCGGAATTCCGACCGAACCGAATCTGCACAATGCGGTGCAAGCGGTGGATCCGCACTGCCGGGTGGTGTACGTCGATCACGATCCGCTGGTGCTTGCGCACGCGCGCGCGTTGATGATCGGCTCCGAGCAGGGCCGCACCGAATTCATTCCGGCGGATGTGCGCGATCCGGGCGTGATCTTGGGCTCGGAGAAATTCCGGGCGATCATCGACCTGTCCGAACCGGTGGCGTTGAATCTCGCCGCGATCATGCACTTCATCACCGACGAGGAGGGCGCCTACGACATCGTGCGGGCGTATATGGACGCTTTCGCGCCGGGTTCGTATCTGAGCATCACGCACGCCTCCAGCGATCTGAATCCGGAAACTTTCGCCAAGATCGCCCAGGTCTACGCCCAGAACGGGATGACAGTGCCGCTGCGCGACCACGCGGCGGTGGCTCGCTTCTTCGACGGTCTCGAACTCGTCGAACCCGGTGTGGTGCCGCTGCACCGCTGGCGTCCCACCCAGGACTTCTACATCCCGGAGGAACGCCTGGCCTGGGCGGATAAAGCATATGGAGTCTGGGCCGGAGTGGGTGTCAAACGCTGAGCGATCGATTCCGCGGCCGGGGACCGGACGATCCGGCGATCGGGCCGGTATTGCAGGATGGAGGGTGTGATCGGTAACCGCCCCCAGTCCGCCCGCTCGATTCGCCCGCCGTCACCGCACCCCTCGGGTGCGACCCCGCCGAAACTGCCGGCGGAGTTCGTGCCCCGGCATGTGGCTCTGGTGATGGACGGTAACGGGCGCTGGGCGCAGGATCGGGGACTGCCGCGCACCGCCGGGCACGAACGCGGTGAGGCGGTGCTGATGGACACCGTCGAGGGCTGTATCGAGATGGGCGTGAAATGGCTGTCCGCCTACGCCTTTTCGACCGAGAACTGGCGTCGCAGCCCGGACGAGGTGCGATTCCTGATGGGATTCAACCGCGATGTGATCCGCCGCCGCCGCGACGAGATGCACGAGATGGGGGTGCGGGTGCGCTGGGCGGGCCGGCGTCCGCGGCTGTGGCGCAGCGTCATCAAGGAGCTCGAGGTCGCCCAGGAGCTCACCAAGGACAACGACGTCATGACCCTCACCATGTGCGTCAACTACGGCGGCCGTGCCGAGATCGCCGACGCGGCGCGCGAGATCGCCCGCAAGGTGGCCGCCGGCGAACTGGATCCGGAGAAGATCACCGAAGACACCTTCGGCAAATATCTGGACGAACCCGATATGCCGGATGTGGATCTGTTCCTGCGGCCCTCGGGTGAGCTGCGCAGTTCGAACTTCCTGCTGTGGCAGTCGGCCTATGCCGAATTCGTCTTCCAGCACACGC
>JAFMQT010000228.1 GCA_017354515.1 Nocardia sp.
ACTCGAACACACGGGAATTGAGGCCGGGTTCACGCATCCAGTCCCACTGGCCGTGCATGACGTTGTGGCCGATCTCCATATTGTCCAGAATCTTGGACAGGCTCAGCGCGCCCACACCTGCCAGCCAGAACGGCGGCAGGAATCCCAGATACATCAGGGCACGGCCGGCGACCTCGAATCCGCGCTGTGCCTTGATGATCGAGTAGATGTAGTCGCGGTCGCGTTCACCCAGATCGGCGACGATCCGATCGCGGAGCGCGTCGAGTTCCTTGCCGATCTCCTCGACCTGTTCCGGTGAGAGCACCAGCGGACCGTCCGGAGTTTCGGTGAGTATTGCCATGATAGTTTCTCTCCCCATTCGTATTTCGTCGTTCAGATCTCGATATCGACGTCGCCGACCGCACTGCTGACGCAGAGCTGGATCGGCTGGTCGGGATCGGTGTCGAGATCGCCGGTACGTAGATTGCGGGTGCAGCCGGTGCGTTTGATCGCGGTGCAGGACAGGCAGATTCCCATCCGGCAGCCGAATTCCGGTTTCAGTCCGGCCGATTCGGCCTGGTCCAGCAGGGTGTCACCGGCGTTATCTGCGGTGACATCGCTGGCCGAGAAGGTCGTCACACCCGTGACCTCGTCAGCGTCGACCGGCGCCAGGGTCACCGTGAACTCCTCGCTGTGCAGGTGTTCACCGAGTCCCTCGGCCTCGTAGATCTCGCGGACCGACCGCATCAGGGCGGGGGGGCCGCAGACATAGGTTTCGGCGGTGGCGAAGAACGGTGCGATCCACGCCAGCTCGTCGTAGTCCAGGTGTTTCGCCGCGGGGGTGCGGTCGCAGCGCCACGGCTCGCGGCCCAGCCGCTCGGATCGTCCCAGCTCCGGATAGCCGAGGATGATGTCCACATTGCCGTTGCGGCGGGCGATCTCGGCCAGCCGGTCGCGGTGCGGAACCTCCTTCGGTGAACGGGCGTAATGCAGGAACACCACCCGTCCCGGATAGCCCTCGTCGGCGAGGGTGGACAGCATGGACAGCACCGGGGTGATCCCGCTGCCACCGCTGATCAGCAGCAGGTTGTCCGGCCGCGGTTCGGGCAACCGGAAGATCCCGGCGGCGGGCTCGAGATCCACCACCATGCCCGGTGCGGCCTCGCGCTCCAGATACCGCGACACCAGCCCCTCCGGATGCACCTTCACGGTCAGGGTGAGCCGGCGACCGTCGCCGGACTCGGCGTCGATCGGCGAATAGCAGCGGGTGTGGCGAACACCGTCGATCACGACTCCCAGCTGCACATACTGTCCGGCGGCGTGACCCTTCCAGGAGCGGTTGGGCCGCACCACGAGGGTTACCGATCCGGGCACCGAGCGGTCGACCGACAGCACCTCGGCGCGGATATCGCGCACGGTCAGGGTCGGGCGCACCAGCTCCAGATACCGGTCCAGCGGATGCGGCGTGGTCAGTGTGTGTACCAGATCGAGCAGTCCGGCCATCTGCGTATCCCCAGTTCTCTCGGTCTCCGTGCACCGATCCATCTCGCCGATGCGGTTGCGTCCATTCAGTGCTCAGCTTCAACACTTATCCAGATTCAGTGCACATCTGTACACTCATCTAGTGTGCACGGTGGACCGGTAGAAGTTCAACCTGCAAGTGATGTGATCGGCACAACAGATTGAGGAACGGACCCATCGTGAACGGATGTATGCTCAACGAGATGAGCGAGCAGGTGGAGACCCGGATCGAGCGCAAGGAGCGCACCCGGCGCGCACTCGTGGAGGGCACGTTGACCCTGGCCGCCGAGCGCGGCTTCGCGGCGCTGAGCCTGCGGGAGATCGCTCGCTCGGCCGGAATCGTGCCGACCGCCTTCTATCGCCATTTCGAATCCCTGGACGAACTGGGCACCACCCTGGTCGACGAGGGCGTGCGCCAGATGCGCCTGGCCCTGCGGGAATTGCGCCGCACCCCGGACGCGCGTCTGAGCGAAACCGTGCGGTTCACCTTCGCTCAGGTGGCCGGGCGTGAGGACCTCTACAGCTTCCTGATTCGCGAACGCCACGGCGGATCGTCGGCGCTACGCGAGGCCATCGCCTTCGAGATGCAGTTGATCACCCGCGAACTGGTGGTCGACCTGTCCCGTATCCCGCTGCTGGATACCTGGCCGACCGATGATCTCGAACTGGCGGCCGATCTGATCGTGTCCACCGTGGTCGACCATATCGCCGAGTTCGTCTCGGCCCCGCTGCGCGAGCGGCCGGCCATCGTGGAGCGCACGATCGGCCAGGTCCGCATGGTCGCCCTGGGCATGGCCTCCTGGCACCCGCGCGCCACCCACTGAGCGCCATATGCACCGGGTTGCATAGAGGTGTTGTGCTCGATTACCCTCATCGCATGGCCCTCGAGCATGCCCTGCTGGTTTCACTGAGCGAGCGAGCCGGTTCGGGGTACGAGCTGGCGCGCCGCTTCGACAAATCGATCGGCTACTTCTGGAGCGCCACCCACCAGCAGATCTACCGCGTACTCAAACGCATGGAGGACAACGGCTGGGTGACCGGCCGGGCGGTCCCCCAGGCGGGCCGTCCGGATAAGAAGGTCTATTCCGTCAGTGACGCCGGTCACGGTGAGCTGACCCGCTGGATCGCCGAACCCGCCGAGGATGTCGGCCCGCTGCGCAGTGAACTGGGCGTCAAGATCCGGGCCGCCGCCTACGGCGATCTCGGCGAGCTGTGCGCCGAGGTCGAGCGTCATCGTGCACTGCACGGCCAGCGGCTCGAGGTCTATCGCCTGATCGAGAAGCGGGACTTTCCCGCACCGGATCGGCTCACCGGCACACCCCTGTACCAGTACCTGGTCCTGCGCGGCGGAGTCCGTGTGGAGGCCGGATTCATCGAGTGGTGCGATGAGGTCCTGGCGGGTTTGCGCCGGACCGAAACCACCGCACCGCAACCGGATTCCCCCGCTGAAAGGTGATACCGTGACCAGCTCCCCGCAGCCCTATCCACGTCTGCTGTCCCCACTCGATCTGGGCCACACCACCCTGCGCAATCGCGTGGTCATGGGGTCCATGCACACCGGTCTCGAGGACCGCGCCTGGGATATCCGCCGCCTGGCCGCGTATTTCGCCGAGCGCGCGCGGGGCGGGGTGGGTCTGATCATCACCGGTGGTTACTCCCCCAATCGCGAGGGCTGGCTCCTGCCGCTCGGCGGGAAGCTCACGAATCGGACCGAGGCCTACCGCCATCGCACGGTCACCAACGCCGTACACGCCGAGGGCGGCAAGATCGCGCTGCAGATTCTGCACGCCGGGCGGTATTCCTATGTGCCGTTCAGTGTTTCGGCCTCCTCGATCAAGGCGCCGATCAATCCGTTCCGCCCCCGCAAACTCTCCGGCCGAGGCGTTGAACGCACCATCGGCGACTATGTGCGCTGCGCCGAACTGGCGAAATTCGCCGGTTACGACGGCGTCGAGATCATGGGCGGCGAAGGATATCTGATCAATCAGTTCCTGGCCCCGCGCACCAATAAGCGCACCGATCGCTGGGGTGGTTCGCCGGAGAATCGGCGGCGGTTCGCGGTGGAGATCGTGCGCCGGGTCCGGGAGTCCGTCGGCGAGGATTTCATCATCGTCTTCCGGTTGTCGATGGCCGAACTGGTCGAGAACGGTCAGACCGAACCCGAAATCCTTGCGCTGGCAACCGAATTGGAGGCGGCCGGGGTCAGCATCCTCAATACCGATATCGGGTGGCACGAAGCGCGGGTGCCGACCATCGTGACCTCGGTGCCGCGCGCGGCGTTCGTCGAGTTCACCAAGAAGATCACCGATGTGGTGAACATCCCGGTGTGCGCGTCGAACCGGATCAATATGCCCGAGACCGCCGAGGAGATCCTGACCCGCGGCGACGCCGAACTGATCTCGATGGCCCGGCCGCTGCTGGCCGATCCGGACTGGGTGACCAAGGCCGCCGCCGAGCGCGATGACGAGATCAACACCTGCATCGCCTGCAACCAGGCCTGCCTGGACCACGTCTTCGTGCACAAAACCGTGTCCTGTCTGCTCAATCCGCGCGCCGGCAAGGAAACCCAGCTGCGATTGCTGCCCACCCGAGCCACCCGGCGGGTGGCGGTCGTGGGCGCCGGACCGGCCGGACTGGCCGCCGCGGTGAATCTGGCCGAACGCGGCCATCAGGTGGATCTGTTCGAGGCGCAGGACCGCATCGGCGGCCAATTCGATATCGCCCGGCGGATTCCCGGCAAGGAGGAGTTCAACGAGACGATCCGGTACTTCACCCGCAAACTCGAAACCAGCGGTGTCCGAGTCACTTTGAACCGCCGGGTGAACGCCGACGAACTGATCAGCGGCGGATACGACCACGTCGTGCTGGCGACCGGTGTGCGTCCGCGCATCCCCGAGATCCCGGGTATCGACCATCCGAAGGTGCTCACCTACGCCGAACTGGTCCGCGAGGACAAGCCCGTCGGCAAGAAGGTCGCGGTGATCGGCGCGGGCGGAATCGGGTACGACGTCAGCGAATTCCTCACCGTCGAAGGGCATCCGGCGCTCAAACTGGACGACTGGAAACAGGAATGGGGTGTGACCGCCGACGATCCGCAGGCGCGCGGCCAGCTGACCACCGCCCAGCCCTCCCCCGCACCGCGGGATGTGGTGCTGCTGCAACGCAAGTCGACCGGGTTCGGTAAGAGTCTGGGCAAAACCACCGGCTGGGTACACCGGGCCGCGATCAAGGCCAAGGGGGTCGAGCAGATCGGCGGGGTCAACTACGAGCGGATCGACGACCGTGGCCTGCACATCAGTTTCGGCGACCGGCGTGAGCGGCCCACCGTCATCGACTGCGACAACGTAATCCTTTGCGCCGGACAGGAATCGGTGCGCGAGCTGGTCGAGCCACTGCGGTCGGCGGGGGTGAGCATTCATCTGATCGGCGGCGCCGATGTGGCCGCCGAGCTCGACGCCAAGCGCGCGATCGCCCAGGGCACCGAACTGGCGGCAGCACTCTGATGGCACTGCTCACCCGCCTGGGTTTTCCGGGCGATGAGAAGTACTGGGCCACACTGGGATTCGCTACCGATGGTGCGATGACCCGGATCGGCACCATTTCCTGCGCGCTCGGCGTCCCGGCCAGCTGGGGATTCGACGGCATAAATGTCGATGCCGGCATCCTGGGCATCCCGGAGCAGCTACGCGATGCCGGTGAACCCGGGACCCATCCCAATGGGGTGACCTCCGTCGATCATGTCGTGTACTGGGTGCCCGACCTGGACCGATCCGTCGCGGACCTGAGTGCGGTGCTGGGCACGGCCCCGCGCCGGCGTTTCCGCCCGCGCGGGCCGGACGGGCCGGAAATGGCGTTCTACCGGGTCGGGGAGGCATTCATCGAGGTGGTCGCCGCCGGTCACCGACCGCCCGCACTCGCCGGAATCGCTTTCAGCGCTCCCGATCTGGATGCCACGGTCGCCACGATCCGGGCGGCCGACGGACCGATCGGAACCCCGAAACCGGCCGTGCAGGGTGGGCGAATCGCCAGCGTGTGGCACGGATATCTGGACTGGGGGATCGCGTTCATGGAACCCAAACCCCGCACACCGTAGCGGGCATTCGGTAGGTAGGCTCGGGCAGCGTGAGCCTTCCCGCACCCACCGCCGACAATCGCGCCGTCATCACCGGTTCCTCCTCCGGAATCGGCACCGCCCTGGCCGAGGAACTGGCCAAACGCGGATATTCGGTCATCCTCGTCGCGCGGCGCGAGGACCTGCTGAACCAGTTGGCGGAGAAGCTGACCGCGAAATATGGCGTCGTCGCAGAGGTCCGCGCGGTGGATCTGTCCGACCGCGCCCAGCGTGAACCGCTCACCGCAGAACTGGCCGAACGTGATATCGCGATTCTGTGCAATAACGCCGGTGTATCCACCTTCGGTGCGATCGCCGATCTGGACGCCGATTTCGAGCGCTCGATCATGGAACTGAATTCGGTGGCCGTCCACGATCTGACGCTCGCCGTGCTGCCCGGAATGCTCCGCAAGGGCGGCGGCATCTTGATCACCGGTTCGGCGGCCGGAAACATGGCCATTCCCAATAACGCCACCTACGCCGCCACCAAGGCCTTCACCAACACATTCTCCGAATCGCTGCGCGGGGAACTGACCGGTCGCGGCGTCAATGTCACACTGCTGGCGCCGGGACCGGTCCGCACCGACAATCCCGATCAGGACGAGGTGGGCGGGAAGATCCCCGATTTCATCTGGGTGTCGGCCGCTTATACCGCCAAGATCTCCATCGATGCCCTCGAACGCAATAAGATGCGCGTGGTTCCGGGCCTGATCAGCAAGGGCATGAGCGTGGCCGGACAATACGCCCCGCGCGCCCTGACCGCCCCGATCGTCGGCACCTTCTACAAGAAATTGGCCGGGTGATCTGCTTCCCGGTGGGGTCGTCGGCACGGAAAAATCCGTTCGCACACTAGGGTTGCCGGAGTGTCCGACAAATTGATGGTGTGGATGGATTGCGAGATGACCGGGCTGCTGCTCGACAGCGATAAGCTCATCGAGGTCGCGGCCCTGGTCACCGACAGCGATCTCAAAATTCTCGGCGACGGCGTGGATATCGTCATTCACGCCGACGACGACGCCTTGGCCGCAATGCCGCCGGTGGTGCGGGATATGCACGCCAAATCCGGATTGACCGAGGAAGTGCGCCGGTCGACGGTGACCCTCGAACAAGCGCAACAGCAGGTTCTCGACTACATCCGCGAATGGGTCCCGGCGCCGCGCACCGTCCCGCTGGCCGGCAATTCGATCGCCACCGACCGCGGATTCATCGCCCGCGATATGCCCGAACTCGACGCCTACCTGCACTACCGCATGGTCGATGTGAGCTCGATCAAGGAATTGTGCCGACGCTGGTATCCGCGCATCTACTTCGGTCAGCCGGAGAAAGGTCTGGCGCACCGGGCGCTGGCCGATATCAAGGAATCCATCCGCGAACTCGAGTACTACCGCCGCACCGCGTTCGTCACCGCCCCGGGCCCGACCACCGCCGAGATCACGACCATCGCCGAGCAGGTCAGCGCCGATTTTCCCACCGTCGCACACCCCCCGGCCCCAGCCGATTAGGTTTCGGCGCGGGGTTCGCGTTACGATCTAGCCCGCTGGTCTTTACCGGCGATGGTGAGCGTAGTTCAGTTGGTAGAGCACCAGGTTGTGATCCTGGCTGTCGCGGGTTCGAGTCCCGTCGCTCACCCTTCGGGGCGGGTCAGGG
>JAFMQT010000575.1 GCA_017354515.1 Nocardia sp.
GCCGCCACCCACGATCCGGGCGGGGCGGTGGCGCCGCGCAGGCCGGGGGTGCTCGAACGGCCCGCCCCGGTGGCGATGGAGGAATTGGCGGGGGTGCGGGGACCGGCGTCGAAACTGTCCGAATGGCTCAGCCTGGCGCTCGACGAACCCGAACTGCTGCGCGCCCTGGGCGCACCACCGCATCTGGGTGCGCTCATCACGGGTCCGGCCGGGGTGGGCAAGGCGACCCTGGCCCGCGCGGTGGCGGCGCCGCGGCGGACCGTGGAATTGGATGGTCCCGCGGTCGGCGCCACCGAAAGCGGCACCCGGCTGCGGGAGGTCGCCGCGGCGGTAGCGGAGGTCGGTTCCGGATCCGGCGGGGTTTTGCTGATCACCGATATCGATGCGCTGCTCCCTGCGGATCCCGATCCGGTGGCCGCGCTGATCCTCGATCAGCTCCGGGCCGCGGTGGCCGGTCCCGGTGTGGCGCTACTGGCCACGACGGCACATCCGACCGCCCTGGACGCCCGGATGCGGGCGCCGGATCTGTGTGACCGCGAGGTCGCGCTGACCCTGCCGACCGCGGCGATTCGTACCGAACTGCTGCGCCAGCTGCTGCGCAAGGTTCCCACCGAGGAGTTGTCCCTCGACGATATCGCCGCGCGCACACCGGGTTTCGTGGTGTCGGATCTGGCGGCGCTGTGCCGGGAGGCCGCACTGCGGGCCGCCTCCCGGGCCAGCCACGACCACGCGGAACCGGTGCTGACCCAAGCCGATCTGGCCGGTGCGCTGCAGGTGATCCGGCCGCTGTCCCGGTCGGGCACAGAGGAATTGGCGATCGGAACGTTGAGCCTGGACGACGTCGGCGATATGACCGAGACCAAACAGGCACTGACCGAGGCGGTGTTGTGGCCACTGCGGCATCCGGATTCGTTCGCCCGCTTGGGCATCGATCCGCCGCGCGGCGTCCTGCTCTACGGTCCGCCCGGCTGCGGTAAGACCTACCTGGTCCGGGCCCTGGCAGGAAGTGGTCAGCTCAGCGTGCACGCGGTGAAGGGCGCGGAGCTGATGGACAAGTGGGTCGGCTCCTCCGAGCGCGCGGTGCGCGAGGTATTCCAGCGGGCCCGGGATTCGGCGCCGTCGCTGCTGTTCCTCGACGAGATCGACGCCTTGGCGCCGCGCCGCGGGCAGAGTTCGGATTCCGGGGTGGGTGACCGCGTGGTCGCCGCACTGCTCACCGAACTCGACGGGGTGGAACCGCTGCGCGATGTCGTGGTGGTCGGAGCCACCAACCGGCCCGAACTGATCGATCCAGCACTGCTGCGGCCCGGGCGGCTCGAGCGGCTGGTTTTCGTACCGCCACCGGACGCGCGGGCCCGCACCGAAATCCTGCGCACCGCGAGCCGTTCGGTCCCGCTGGCCGGCGATGTCGACCTGCGGGCACTGGGCGGCGAGCTCGACGGATATTCCGCCGCCGACTGTTCGGCATTGCTACGCGAGGCCGCGATGGTCGCCATGCGCCGCGATGTGGATGCCGCCGATATCGGCGCCGCGGATCTGGCGGCCGCACGCGAGCACGTCCGCCCGTCGCTGGATCCGGCACAGGTCGAATCGCTGCGCGGATACGCCGAGCGGCGCGCCGCCATGTGAGACCGTCCACTCCGGCCATGTCGGTACCGCTTCATCCGATCGGACCAGGTAAACGGCACGTAGGATCGAGCAACCACATCCGCCGTCGACGGACGGAGTGAACTGTGATCGCTGTCCTGCTCGCACATGCCCTGGGCGCACTGCTCGCTCCGCTCGCCGTGCGGACCTTCGGCAGGCGCGGGTTCTATCCGATCGCGCTCGCCCCACTGGCGGGTCTGGTCTGGGTGATCGCGAACTGGAACAGCGACACCAGGGTGCACATCCGCTGGGCCGACGACATCCACATGGACCTCGACCTGCGCCTGGACTCGCTGTCGTCGATCATGTCGGTGCTGATACTGGGCGTCGGCGCACTCGTATTGGCTTACTGCGCCGAATATTTCGACGACGACGACCGCACCCGGCTGGGTATCTTCGCCGGCTATCTGGTGGCCTTCGCGGGGGCCATGTTCGGTCTGGTGGTCAGCGACAACATGCTGGTGCTGTTCACCTTCTGGGAGTTCACCACCGTGCTGTCGTTCCTGCTGGTCGGACATCACGCCGAACAGCTCGCCGGGCGCCGCGCGGCATTGCGGGCACTGCTGGTGACCGGGGCCGGCGGGCTGGCGATGCTGACCGGAATCGTGCTGCTGGGCCATCGCTACGGCAGCTACCTGCTGTCGGAGGTGGTCGCACGCGCCGATCCGCACGACGGGTCCACCGGAGTGGCGGTGGTGGTGATCCTGGTCGGTGCGCTCAGCAAATCCGCGATCGTGCCGGTGCATTTCTGGCTGCCGGGAGCGATGGTCGCCCCCACTCCGGTGAGTGCCTATCTGCACGCGGCGGCGATGGTGAAGGCCGGGGTCTACCTGGTGGCGCGGCTGGCGCCGGGATTGTCGGCCGCGCCGGTGTGGCATCCGATCGTGCTCACCCTCGGTGTGGTGTCGATGCTGCTGGCCGGGATCCGTTCGCTACAGGTTTACGACCTGAAATTGGTGCTCGCCTTCGGCACCGTGAGCCAGCTGGGATTTCTGCTGGTGCTGGTCGGCACCGGCACGCCGGAGGCGGCGCTGGCCGGGGCCGCGCTGCTGGTCGCGCACGCGATGTTCAAGGG
>JAFMQT010000576.1 GCA_017354515.1 Nocardia sp.
GTCCGAGGTCGACAATTCCATGCGGGTCGCCCGCGAGGAGATCTTCGGCCCGGTGCTGTGCTTCATTCCCTACACCGACGACGACGATGCCATCCGCATCGCCAATGATTCGCCGTACGGCCTGTCCGGTGGGGTCTGGACCTCCGATCCCGAACGCGGTCTGCGTCTGGCGCGCCGCGTCCGCACCGGAAGTATCGCCGTCAACGGCACCTATCCCCCGTTCCCGCGAGTCCCGTTCGGCGGCTTCAAGGAATCGGGAATGGGCCGGGAACTGGGGCCCGAGGGCCTGAGCAGCTTCCTCGAGCCCAGAAGTATCGGCCTGCCGGCAGCCCTGTGGCAGGACGACCAGTTGTAGAAGGAGGGGATCTGGCCATGCGAACCGGATCAGGAGTGTGCGGAACCGAGGTCGACAGCGAGACTTTCATCCGCGCGAGCATCGAATCGGTCGGCCCGTGTCCCGCGCGCGCGGACTACATCGAGATCTGCTTCTCGACCACAGAGGGCCGCTGGAAGTGGTGCTTCCCGGAGCCGGACCCCGACGATGTGCTCGAAGAGCCGTGGACGGACCTGGCCTTCACCCTCGATCACTATGGCGCCCAAGCACATCCGATCGTCGACGGGCGCATCCAACCCGCCATCCTGAGCGCGGCGGCGCTACGCATGGTACTCGGCGGAACCGCCGTCCACATCGAACGCAAACTGGTCCTCATGTGCCGCTGAGCGGCGCTGACCTGCTACCTTGATGCAGTCGGTGCGGCAGCGTGCCGATTCGCGAGGTGAGGAGGGGCGCCGTGCTCAGGGCCGATATCGACCAGCTGAACAAGCTGGCCCAGACATTGACCACGATCGGTGCCGCGATCGATGACATCACAGCCGGTGGGGACACGATCCATCCCGTCGCCGGGGCGATGCCGGGTTCTCGGATTCCGGCCACCTGCCTTCAGGTCGACTCACACATTGAGGGCGCGTATCTGCGTGTGGCGCAACGAATGAAGGGGCTGGCGGACACCATCACCAAGTCCGCCGGGAATCTGCAGACCACCGACGATCAGTTCGCGCAGCAGATGCACGGACTGGACTTCCACAAGTAGGGGGCTCGGGATGCCACTTCGCTCGGAGGTCGACCGCTGGAATCTGCCGGCGCTGAAGGACTGGGCCGCGGCCGTGCACACCGGCAACGAGAAGATGCTGGAGCAGATCGACAAGGCCCGCCAGTACTTCGCCGATGTCGGGCGCGACTGGCACGGTGCGGCATCGACCGCCGCCTACGACCGGATCGGTCAGGATCACGATGAGGCCCGCAAGATCTACGCCGACGTCGACGATTTCCTCGCCAAGTTCAACCCCGCGGTCGACAACCTGTCCTCGCACCGGGATGTGTTGCGCGCCAAGGTCGGTGACGCCGAATGGGCGCAGGTGACCGTAGACGACAAGTTTGCGTGCTCGGGCCCGAAACGCGAGGATGTGCAATCCCATCAGGACCTCATCGACCAGGCCTATCGGGAATTCGTGCAGGCCGAGGGGCAACTGGAGCAACTGCTGGCCGATCGTGGTGAACTGGTCCGAGCCGCAGGGGACCTGTTCGGATCATCGACCGAAGTCGACGAGGCCCCGACCCAGGGCGGGCGCCTGGGCGCCGAGGACGGCAAGCGGCTCGCGGACGCGGCCCGAAGCCGCGACAAAAACGCTATGGACGCGCTCGCCGGCGATCTGCCGCCGTTCTATCTCTCCCCAGCCGACCAACAGTCGCTCGCGGACGGCAAACAGGTCGCCACCATCCCCGCCGATGTACAGGACTACTACCGCGAATTCTTCAAAGCCTCAGGCAAAGACGGCCTACTGGCGCTGTCGGATCATCTCGCCGAAAGCGAAAAGCTCGAGAATGCGGGCGGCAGCATCACCCACCCCGCCGCCATGCAGCGCGACAACCTCGCCAACGCCGTGATGATGACCTCGAACGAGAATGTCGGCAGCACCGGCCCGGACGGGAAATTCCGGCCCGGTGGGTTCACCGCCCTCCCCGACTACATGCAGCATCTGGTGTCGGATCGGGTGGAGGTGAACAAGCCGAACTCGGCCATCGAACTCAGGAACCGCTTCGACGACCAGTCCAAATTCGCCCGGCTACTGGGCGAAGCGAGCCCGGGTTTCGTTCCAGGACAAGCGATGTCAAGCCAGATGGCGGCCACCGCGGCGAGTATGGCCGGCTACGTCGACGGCAAGACCCCCGGCCACGAGGACCTGATCAACAATCTGAAGCAAGTCGGCCTGGACACACGGGCTGACGACAGTTTCTTCGACCGGGATAAGCCGAAGATCGACGACGCCGCCAAAACCTACCTCGATCTCGCCACCCGCAACCACGCCACCGATGTCAGCCTGCTCAGCAATCCCACCGAAACGGTGCTGGCCAAGGGCGACTACTACGGCGATCCGAAGACCTTCCGCAACGAGATCTTCAACCACGACTGGCACGACCAGGGCAAAGTCGCCTCCCAGCTCTACAGCTGGGCCGGTGACCACGCCCACGCCCAAACCCCCGACGGCGACCTCTCCCGCAAGGCCCTGGCCGCCCTACCGCAGGTGTTCGCCCCCACCGACCACGACCACCCCAACCAGTTGGCCAGATCCGGGTCGAATACCGAATTCCAGAACAATGCCGACCTGTTCAAGAAGAACCCCGAACTCGCGACCGGACTGTCGAAAGTCTTGTCCGGCAAC
>JAFMQT010000577.1 GCA_017354515.1 Nocardia sp.
GCTGCTGGCCCGCACCGGAATTCCGGTGCACGGTGAGGAGTTCGGCGGCCCGGAGCTGGGATCGGGTACCGCGTGGGTGCTCGACCCGATCGACGGCACCTTCAATTATTCGGCGGGACATCCTCTCTCGGCGATGCTGCTGGCCCTCGTCGAGGACGCCCAGCCGGTTATCGGTCTGACCTGGTTGCCGCTGCTGGATCGCCGCTATGCCGCGATCGCCGGCGGCCCGGTGCTGCTGAACGGAAATCCGTTGCCGCCGTTGGCGCCCGGCCGCCTCGCCGACGCCGTGATCGGTTTCGGCGCGTTCAATATCGACTCCCGGGGCCGGATCCCGGGCCGGTTCCGGTTCGACCTGCTCGGCGCGCTGAGCAGATTGTCGAGCCGGGTGCGCATGCACGGATCCACCGGAATCGATCTGGCCTACACCGCATCCGGAGTCCTGGGGGGTGCGGTGGTGTTCGGCCACCATCCGTGGGACAACGCCGCCGGAGTGGCACTGGTGCGCGCCGCCGGTGGTGTGGTCACCGACCTGCGGGGCGAGCCCTGGACCATCACCTCACCGTCGGTGCTGGCGGCGGCCCCCGGGGTGCACGAGGAACTACTGGACATGATCGCGGGCACCGCCGAGGACGTCCGCGACGATTCGGAAGGGGTGCGATGACCCTCGCGGTACGCGTGATCCCGTGCCTGGACGTGGACGCCGGGCGGGTGGTCAAGGGTGTGAATTTCGAGAATCTGCGCGATGCCGGTGACCCGGTGGAACTGGCCGCCGCCTATGACGCCCAGGGCGCCGACGAACTGACCTTCCTGGACGTCACGGCCTCGAGCGGGGACCGCGGCACCATGATCGACGTGGTCACCCGCACCGCCGAGCAGATCTTCATCCCGCTCACCGTCGGCGGCGGGGTGCGCACGGTGGACGATGTGGACCGGCTACTGCGCGCGGGCGCGGACAAGGTCTCGGTCAACACCGCGGCGATCGCGAATCCGCCTGTGCTGCGCGAGATGTCGCAGCGTTTCGGTTCCCAGTGCATCGTGCTGTCGGTGGACGCGCGCACGGTTCCCGACGGCGGCGAGCCGACGCCCTCGGGCTGGGAGGTGACCACGCACGGCGGCAAACGTGGCACCGGAATCGATGCGATCGAATGGGCCGAGCGCGGCGCCGAACTGGGCGTGGGGGAGATCCTGCTCAATTCGATGGACGCCGACGGCACCAAGAACGGATTCGATCTGCCGATGATCACCGCGGTCCGCGCGGCCGTCTCGGTGCCGATCATCGCCTCCGGTGGTGCGGGAGTGGTCGAACACTTCCCGCCGGCCGTACGCACCGGCGCGGACGCCGTCCTGGCAGCGAGTGTGTTCCACTTCGGCGACCTCACCATCGGGCAGGTCAAGTCCGCGATGGCCGAGGCCGGAATCACCGTCCGCTGAGCGAGGTTGGAGATGACGATGGGTATGAGTCTGGATCCCGCTGTCGCCGCACGGCTCAAGCGCAATGAGGCCGGTCTGGTCGCCGCCATCGCCCAGCAGCGCGGCAGCGGCGATGTGCTGATGATGGCGTGGATGGACGATGAAGCGCTGGCACGCACCCTGGCCACCCGGCAGGCGACCTACTATTCGCGGTCGCGGCAGCAGTACTGGGTCAAGGGAGAGACCTCCGGACATACACAGTATGTGCACGAGGTGCGCCTGGATTGCGACGGCGACGCGATCCTGCTGATCGTGGACCAGCAGGGGGCGGCCTGCCATACCGGCACGCACACCTGCTGGGACGGGGATCTGCTGCTCGCCGATTCCGAGTCGTAGACCGGGCTGCCCGAGATCCCGCCGTCCTGAAACGGGCCGGTCAGCTCGCGCGCGCCTCGCTTGTCGGGTCGGGCGCGCCCTCGGCCCGGCCGATACCGCGGGCCTGCCCGCGGTCGATCTGCGTCAGGAGGGTGTCACCGAGGTCGACCAGCTGATCGAGCTGCCGTTCGTCGATCCCCTCGAAGACCAGCCCCCGGACCGCCTGCAGATATGCGGGCGTCGCCTCTTCCAGGCGGGTGCGGCCGGTTTCGGTGAGTACGGCGTACGCGCCGCGGCGGCCGCGCACCGATTCGCGTCGAACACAGCCGAGTCGTTCGAGTTTGGTCACCACGTGCGACAGCCGTGACAGGGAGGCGTTGGCCCGGCCGGCCAGCTCATTGAGCTGGAGCCGGTGGCCGGCCTCCTCGGACAGCAGTGTCATCAGGAAAAATTCGAAATGTGTCATACCGGCCTCGCGCTGCAGCTGGGTATCCATCGCAGCCGGTAGTCGCGTGGTCAGCGCGACGAGGTTCCGCCACGCTCTCCGCTCGATCGGATTGAGCCGTTCCGTCACTTCCGCGCCCTCTCGTGCAACCCGGTGACGCCGCCTTGACGAAGCCAACGACCATTGAAACGTCAATTCCCGTCACTCGCGGTCACCAAGTTTGCCACGACTTCGCTCGAAGGTCACTACCGATTTGCTGGAGGTGATCTGTGTCACGCTTCAAGGGTGGCGGGCTGAGTCGATGTATGGCCGATACTTCCTGGTAGAAGGACTATTCTCGGTGCGGTGGCCAGCGGAGATTCCGCATGATCCGACAGGTCGGGCGTGTTGTGATTGCGGTTGCGTAGCGGTAGCGCGGAAATCTGGGTTCTCAGGTTCTAGGGGGAGGTGCTCGGAGAAGTTGCTACGGACGCGCTGGGTGCCGCAC
>JAFMQT010000578.1 GCA_017354515.1 Nocardia sp.
GCATGGGCTTTGGCCAGATGCACCGGATCGGCGGCCTGCAGAATGTCGCCGGACAAATACAGATCCGCACCGCCGCCGCCCACCGCCGCCGCGGTCAGGTCGCGGCGATCGGCCGCCAAATGTAGATGCGATACCACCGATCCGGCCTTCTGCGACAGTCCGGTCTGATCCATACCGCCCACAACCCACCCAGCGGCCTCGGCTGCCTGGACAAGAATCCGGTTGGCCGTAATGATTCCGGTGCCGCCGATGCCGGTGAAATAGATGCTGTAGCGCCCGTCCACCGCTGCCGGCGTCGGCTCCGGCAGGGTTCCGGCGGGGAGCTGCGGACGAACCTTGGCGGCTTTATGTCCTTTGCGCCCACCCAATTTCGGGGTGATGGTCACGAAGGAAGGGCAGTCGCCGTCCAGACAGGTGTAGTCGCGATTACAACTCGATTCGTGGATGCGGCGTTTGGTGCCGAATTCGGTTTCCTGCGGCAACACTGACAGGCAGTTGCTCTTGGTGCCGCAGTCACCGCAACCCTCGCAGACGGCCTGGTTGATGACCACCCGGCGCGGCGGTTGCGGGAGCAGTCCGCGTTTGCGCAGGCGGCGCGCCTCGGCGGCACAGCGCTGGTCGTAGATGATCACGGTCACTCCGGACACCGTCCGCAATCGCCGCTGCTCCTCGGCCAGGTGATCGCGACCCAGGACCCGAACCTCCGGAGCCCACTGGGCTTTTCGCCCGTATCGACCGGGATCCTCCGCGCAGACCACGATTTCGTGAACGCCCTCGGCGTGCAGTGCGCGGGTCAGCGCCGGAACATCGCGCAGTCCGGTCACATCCTGGCCGCCGGTCATGGCGACGGCCGTGTTGTAGAGGATCTTGAAGGTGATGTCGCTGCCCGCCGCCACACTCGCGCGAATGGCCAGGGTGCCGGAATGGGTGAGCGTGCCGTCGCCGAGGTGCTGGATCAGATGTGGTTCGGATACGAACGGCGACAACCCGATCCACGGCACCCCTTCGGCCCCCATCGGGGCAGGGGGCAGGGTGCGCAGGTCCTTGTTCCTGGTCTCGAAGTACAGAATTCCGTGGCAGCCCACGCCCCCGCCGACCAGTGCGCCTTCGGGTGCGACGGTGGACCGGTTGTGCGGGCACCCGCTGCAGTAGGCGGGCGCCCGGGCGGGCATGGGCAGAAGCGGCAGCTGCGCCGGAACCCTTACCGCCGGAGCCGATTCCGGCAGCACTCGATTCAGCACACCGGCGATCGCGCCCGGGTCGAGTACGCCCGAGGTCGCGACCAGAGACTTTCCGGCACTGTCACGTTTTCCGAGAACCGTTGTACTACAGCCTGATTCGTGCAGGATCGCGCGGAGCTGAGTTTCGATGAAGGCCCGCTTCTCCTCGATCACGAGCAGCCGGCGCACCGATCCGGCGAACTCGACGACCGTATCGGGCACCAGGGGATATGTCATTGCCAGCCGAAGGATGCGGACCCCGGCGCGTTCCAGCTCGTCCAGGCCTATCCCTCGGTCGGACAGCGCCTGCAGCACATCGAAGTAGGTTGCGCCGGAACATATTATGCCCAGTTCGGCGGTGTCCGCGCCGATGGTGCGGTCGAGGCCGTTGTGCCGCGCGTAGGCGATCGCGGCACGCAGGCGGGAGTCGTTGATCAGCTCCTCCTGGCCGGGCACCGCGTGCGGGCCGATGGTGTGCTGCGGCCGATGTTCCCATCGCGCACCATCGATCTCGAATTCCGGGTCGCGCGGCCGGTGCCGCGCGGGATCCAGGTCGACCGTGCCGATCCCGTCGGCGACCGAGGTGACCACCTTGAACCCGACCCAGGTCCCGGCGTAACGCGACATCCGGAACGCGTGCACCCCGAGATCCAGCAAATCCTGCTGATCACCCGGATACAGCACCGGCATCGCTGCGTCCTGGAAGGTGAATTGGCTGTCGCAGGCCAGGGTGGAGGATTTGGCGGCCGGGTCGTCCCCGCAGAACACCACCGCGCCGCCGCCGGGTCCGGCCCCCATGGCATTGGCGTGTTTGAGCACGTCACCGGACCGATCCAGCCCGGGGCCCTTGCCGTACCAGGCCCCGACCACCCCGTCGAGTTCGTCGTAGGGCAGTGCCGCGCCCATCTGCGAACCCCATACCGTGGCCGCGGCGAGTTCCTCGTTGAGGCCGGGTTGGTGCACGATCCGGTGCGGCTCGAGGTCGGTGGCCTCGAGTTCCAGATCGACACTGCCGAGTGGTGAGCCCGGGTATCCGGAAACCATTGTGGCAGTGGTCAGTCCGGCGCGTTTGTCCAGTTCGCAGCGCAGCGCCAGTAACCGCACCAGCGTCTGAACCCCCGACAACACCGGCGTGGACGTCACGGATAAACCTCGGGATCCACATAGGCGACGCGGCCGTCCTTGATCACCGCGCGAATCTTGGAATGATCCTGCAGCACAGTGATATCCGAGGTCGGATCGCCGTCCACGACGATCAGGTCGGCGAGCGCGCCGGGCCGGATCTCGCCGGTGTCGAGATGCGCGGCGGGGCCCATATTGCGAGTCGCGGTGTGAATGGCCTCGATCGGCGTCATATCGGCGAGTTCGACATACCGTTGCAGTTCGGCGGCGTAGGTGCCGTGCCGCGTCCACTGATGCCCGAAATCGCCACCGGACAGGATCTTGATTCCGGCGGCCTTCAGCTTGTGCAGGCCATCGATCTGCGCCCGGAAT
>JAFMQT010000229.1 GCA_017354515.1 Nocardia sp.
TCACCCGCGCGCATCCCGGGATGCGCCCCCGACGGACTCCGACACCGAACCTATCGTTCAACAGATACGTCGGCGTTACCGAACCGAGACTATACAACTAATTCGTATTCGGCGGCGGTACCGGGTCCACGAGATGACAACGCTGGATCTCGTATTTCGGCACCCGGTCGATGCGGTACTTCGCGAAGTGCACCGACTGGATGACATTGTGCTTGAACCTAGCCCACGTCAGCGGCGCCCGGTAGGAGGCCAGCAGATCTTGGGTCGGCGGGCAGTCCAGGGCGGTTCTCGCCTGGCGCACCCATTTCTCGTCGAGGAACCAGGGCATCCACGGATGCTTATCTATCATTCCGCTGTCCACGATCAGCCAATCCGGGAACAGGTTCTTGTCGTGTCCGATCCGCCCGTCGGTGAGCCGATCGGTATGCGCCGCAAGCGGATACGCCAGTCCCTCCTGGTCGATGACCTTGACGGTCAGCGGAACGTTCATACTGGTCATCCCCAGGTTGAGGAAGTAGACCGCATGCCCCTTTCCGCCCGGCGGAATCGGCAGTGGCGGCGGCGCGACATACCACATCATGAACGACGGCGAGTTGATCAGCACCCCGCCGTCCGGCGTGGCGGCGATGTCCTGCACCATCGCGCGCATGCGGGGATAGTCCAGATAGTCGGTGGCGGTGATCGGATGATCGTGGCCGCTGTTGAGCACGTAGTAGATCCGCTCGTCCACGATGCCCGTAGCGCTGATCTGACCGCCCGTGGTGTCGGCGGTGATGTCGGCCGCGAACAGCGCCCACGCGACCATCCCGATCCAGGCCAGCACCGGCAGCGCGGCGATCCAGCGCGCTGCGCCGGCTTGGCGCGCGGCGCGCGAGGGTAGCCGTACCGGCAGCACCGACACCGGCAGCAGCAGGCAGAACAACTGCGGCAGCAGCATCCGGCCATGCATGAAGTCGCCGCCGACCCGGATGTTGAAGACCACCAGCAGCAGGCCGCCACCGACCAGCAGCGCGACCACCGCGGCCGGCGACCTCAGGCCGCGCTGCAGGCGGGCCAGGCGCCCGCGCCGAACCGCCCCATCGGTCTCGTCGTGCCGGCCGGGAAGGGCGCGCAGCAGCACCACCGTCACGATGAGCAGAATCAGCAGCGGGACCCACAGGTAATACGGGCCGACCAGATCCCACAGATACTTCAGGCCCTGTTGCCATTTCGCGCCACCGGCCTCTTTGGCCACCGCGGTATTCGGATAGGGCAGGCCGTAGTAGCCCATTCGCCAGATCTGGTATCCGACCGGGATCAGGCCGGCGACCACGACCAGCAGCACGCGAACCACGATGGGATGCAGGCGGTGTCGCGGCACCGGGGCGAAGAACAGGACCAGCAGGGTGAGACCGCCGACGACGGTCATCTCTGGCCGCACCACCCAGCACAGTCCGGCCCAGAACCCCGCCAGCAGCAGCTTCCCCAGCTGGGGGCGCTCATCCTGGCTCCAGCGCAGCAGCAGCCACCACAGCAGCCCGAGCCAGAAGATGACCAGACAGTTCTCCAGTCCGGAGGTGGCGTAGTCGCGGGCCGGAGGCACCGCGATGTACACCACGGCGCCGGCCGGCAGCAGCAGCGTGGGCGCACCGGCGCCGAACGGCCGCCACAGCCGCGCCGCGCCGAGCATCGCGAACACGATCGCCAACAGCGAAAGGGTCAGCGCCACAGCCAGAACGACATATTCCAGCCGGATCTGAGTGAGCCAGCCGAAGAACCAGACCACATAGGTCCAGGCGGCGCTGGTGTTGGTTTCCACCCGTTCGCCGGCATTGAAGACCGGTCCGTTGCCAGCCATCAGATTGCGGACGGTACGCAGGACGATCAGGCCGTCGTCGGCGATCCAGCGCCGCTGCCAGGCGCCGGCGCCGAACAACGCCAGGGTGAGGATGATCCCACCGACGAATACAGTGCGCGAGAGCACCGAGAAGCGCGCGGACCCTTCCGTACGCGCTGCGGCGCGCTCGGAGGATCCCGCGTGTTCTCCCTCCCCGGCTTGTGCTCCCGTCACCTGCTTCTCGTCAGGTGAGATAGACAGCGACACCTACCGCTCCGATCAAGGCAATGGCCAGGAGCTGTAGCACTCGGTCCCCCAGCGCGATCTCTTCGGGTTCTCCGGCTTCGCCGCCATCGACATCGACCGCGTAGCGCAGGATAGCGATGGTAAACGGAATCATGGAGATCGCGAACCACAGGGTGTGCTTGTGATCGGCTTCGAACGCCCACAGGCCGTAGAAGACCACCACCGCGGTGGCCGACAGCGTCCAGATGAAGCGCAGGTAGGTGGGCGTGTAGTACTGCAGCGACTTGCGGATCTTGGCTCCGGTGTCCAGCGCGATCTTCAGCTCCGCATAGCGCTTTCCGGTCACCATGAACAACGAACCGAAGGCCATGATCAACAGGAACCACTGCGACAGGTGGATCCCGGTCGCGGCGCCACCGGCGACCGCTCGCAGCAGGAATCCCGAGGAAACGATGCAGATGTCCAGCACGGCCTGATGTTTCAGGCCGAAGCAGTACGCCAGCTGAATGCCGATGTAGACCGCCATCGTCACGGCCAGCTGCCAGGAGGCCGCGAACGAGAACGCGATCGAGCCGATCAGCAGCACCACCGACAGGGCGTAGGCCAGATTCACCGGCACCACGCCGGCCGCGATGGGCCGGTACCGCTTGGTCGGGTGCGCCCGGTCGGCCTCGACATCGAGCGCGTCGTTGATCAGGTAGATCCCCGCGGCCGCCATACAGAACACGACGAAGGCCAGCACGATATGCCCCAGCACGCCCAGATCGGCGAGCATGTAGTGGCCGGTGACCGCATCCTTGCCGGCCGCCGCGGGCGCGGCGATGACGAGGACGTTCTTCACCCACTGCCGGGGCCGGACCGCCTTCACGAGGCCGCCGGCCAGCGACTTCGGCGGACCCTTCAGCACGGCTTCGTCGAGGTCGGTGCCGGTCGGCTCTTCACTCATATCAGCGAGGGTTCTTTCGGTTGCGGTCACTACTGAATCTCTTTTCGGCGGTAAGCACGGCGGCGGCGGACGCCGCTCCCAGCGCGGACCCGGCGAGGACGTCGGAAGGATAGTGCACTCCCAGAACGACCCGGGAAAGCAGCATCGGCGGCACGAGCACCGCAGGCAAGGGTAGCCCGGTCACTCGTCCGAGCAACACCGCCGCCGCCGTGGTGGAGGTGGCGTGTGAGGACGGGAAGCTCAGCCGGCTCGGCGTCGAGACGTTGACCTGCACCGATGGATGGTTCGGGCGCGGGCGCCGGACGATGCGCTTGATGACGACCGAGGCGGCGTGCGCACCGAAGGCGCCCACCGCGACCCCGGCCCATTCCCGGCGGCGGGACTTGTCCAGTACCGCGCCGGCGGCGCCGATCGCCATCCAGCCGAGGGCATGTTCCCCGAAATGCGACATACCGCGCGCGGTCTTGATCATCGGCGGCGTGGCCAGGGCGCCCTGCACCGTGTTCATGATCTTGACCTCGGCGGGGAGCCGACGTTCGGGGTCCGGCACCGCGCTCAGCGGTGCCGTCCCGTTCGACGCTGCGGCCCCGTTCGGATCGGAGGAGGCGGCTGTCATCTGCCCTCATTCGTTGTCTCGATGCCGAAGACCTTCTCCCACGCGGCGGTGCTGGTCAACCGGGCGTGGGCGGCCCGGTACTCGGCACGCAGTTGCGGGAACCGGGTGGCCAGTTCGCGACGCAAGCGCATCGCCTCGGCGAACAGTTCCTTGGCCTGACGCGGGTCCCGCTTGCGGTACACCACGCCGCGACCATCGGCTGTCGTTACGGTAACCCCGTCGACCTGCGAAAGCAGGAACCAACGCGCATCCAGTGTGGGCACGTTGAGCTGCGGGCGCTCATGGTGTTCGGACTTGGCCCGGCGCAGATTGTGCAGCACACCCTTGCCCAGGCGCACCACCTTGGCGATCGGATTCGACGGTTCGGCCACCGCACCCACGTCGGCGCCACTGGCCAGCGGCAGTTCGGTCGAGGAACCGACGATCACCGCGTCCGAGAATTCCTTGCGCATCCCGGCGACATTGCCGAGTGCGGTCGGCAGCAGATCGAACAGATTGTCCGGCCCTGCCAGGAAATCTCGGATCGCCTGATTCTGAATGGCCACCGTCGAATATTCCAGGCACAGTAGATGTTTCAGCGTCGCCTTGATGGTGTTGACGATCATCGGCCGGCCGTCGTTCGGCAGGTGCAGGGCCGCCACGACCAGGCGATTGCGCAGGTGGAAATAGGCCTGCCAATCGATCGCGTCGTCCTTGTCGCTCCAGGCCATATGCCAGACGGCGGCGCCCGGTAGCGTGACGGTCGGATATCCGGCGGCCCGGGCGCGCAGTCCGTATTCCACATCGTCCCATTTCAAGAACAACGGCAGTGGCTGACCGAGTTGCTCGGCCACCACCCGCGGAATCACACAGGTCCACCAGCCGTTGAAGTCCACATCGATGCGGCGGTGCAGTAGTTTCGAATTCTCGCGATCGCGCAGCGGATATTTCGAGAAGTCGTGGTCGTATTCGACGTTCGGCGCCGCACTCCACATGAAGATCGAGCGGTCTACGACCTCGCCCATGGTGTGCAGATGCGAGCGCTCCTGCAGATTCAACATCTGCCCGCCCACCAGCGTGGGTGTGCGGGAGAAACGCGCGAAGGCGAGGGCGCGCAGAATGCAGTCCGGCTCGATCTCGATATCGTCGTCCATATAGACGATGTATTGCGCGTCGGTGGTTTTCAACGCCTCGTACATGACCCGGCTGTAACCGCCCGACCCGCCCAGATTGGGCTGGTCGTGAATCGAGAGCCGATCGCCCAGCACCGCGGCCGCCTCGGCGAATCCGGGTTCGTCCACGGCCTTGCGATTGCCCTGGTCCGGGATGATCACCGCGGTGATCTTCTCCAGCACCAGCGGATCCGAACCCAGCGCCGCGAGCGTGTTCACGCAGTCGGTGGGCCGGTTGAAGGTGGGCATTCCGACCGCGATGGTGCCCTCACCCGGCGCCTCGATCGGCGCGTACCAGCCACCGCTGTGCAGGTCGACCGCGGAATCGGTGGTGATGTCGAACCAGATCCAGCCGCCGTCCTCGAACGGGGCCAGATCCACCTCGAATTCCACCGTGGTCGTCTCGGTGCCGGCGGTCTCACTCGGGCAGGAAAACTCCTTGCCCCGCACGTGAATTCGCGATCCGTCCGCCTTGGAACGGTAGACGTCGACGCGGCCGTGGCCGGACAACTCCAACCGCAGCACCACCGACTCGAGGATGCTCCAGCGCCGCCAGTAACTGGCGGGCACCGCGTTGAAATACGTGCAGAACGACACTTCCGATTCGGCGCCGACCGACAGCGAGGTCCGGGTCGGGGCGTGTGCGCGCCGGGCGTTGGTCTCCGACTCCTCCAGATACAGCGTCCGCACATCCAGCGGCTCGCCCGGGCGAGGCAGGATTATGCGCTGCAGCAGAGACTTCGCGCGGGACTCGGTGGTCATTTCCTCGAGTGTGAGTTGTGCGGTCATATCACTTCCTGCATCCGCCGATGGCGTATGCGATTACCTATTTGTCGTCGGCGGCCGTGAGCGGAGCACCCGATTCCAGGTGCGGACGCAGCACGTTGTCGAAAGTGCTCAGCGCGCTGCCGATGGCCATATGCATATCGAGATACTGGTAGGTACCCAGTCGGCCACCGAAAATCACCTTGGCCGATTCGGTCTCCTTCTTGGCAAGCTCCCGGTAAGCAACCAGTTTCTCGCGGTTCTCGGCGCTGTTGATCGGGTAGTACGGCTCATCGCCGGTCTTCGCGAAACGCGAGAATTCACGCTGAATGACCGTCTTGTCCGTCGGGTAGTCGCGCTCGGGATGGAAATGCCGCGGCTCGATGATCCGGGTGAACGGCACATCGCCGTCGTTGTAGTTCATCACCGACGTCCCCTGGAAATCTCCGGTATTCAGCACCTCGGTCTCCAGATCGATGGTGCGCCAGCCCAATTCGCCCGCGCTGTAGTCGAAGTAACGGTCCAGCGGGCCGGTGTACACCACCGGGGCGTCCGGATTCTGCTTGCGAATCTCCTCGCGCACCTCGAACCAGTCGGTGTCCAGCCGGACCTCGATCAGGTCACTGGCGGCCATCTTCTCCAGCCACGCGGTGTACCCCTCGCGCGGCAGGCCCTCGTAGGTGTCGTTGAAGTAGCGGTTGTCGAAGGTGTAGCGCACCGGCAGGCGGTTGATGATGCCCTCGGAGAGTTCCTTCGGATCGGTCTGCCACTGTTTGGCCGTGTAATCGCGGATGAACGCCTCGTACAGCGGGCGGCCGATCAGCGAGACGGCCTTCTCCTCGAGGTTGGACACCTGCTTGGCGTCGACCTCGGCGGCCTGCTCGGCGATCAGCGCACGCGCCTCGTCCGGCGTGAAATAACGGCCGAAGAATTGCGAGAGCAGGCCCAGCCCCATCGGGAACTGATACGCCTGCCCCTTGTGCATCGCGAAGACCCGGTGCTGATAGCCGGTGAACTCGGTGAACTGATTCACATAATCCCAGACTCGCTTGTTCGAGGTGTGGAACAGATGGGCGCCGTATTTGTGAATTTCGATACCGGTTTCGGGGTCGGGCTCGGAATACGCGTTACCACCCAGGTGGTAGCGGCGCTCGATCACGAGCACCCGCTTACCCAGCAGGTTGGCGGTGCGTTCGGCCACGGTCAGCCCGAAGAATCCGGAACCGACGACGATCAAATCGAAGGGAGCTGCGACGGTCACGGGTGCCCAGCGTAGCCGCACTCGGCCGAATCGGCCGCATGCCGTCTGCTCGAACTCGCTCGCCACCTCGATTTCGATCACCGTTATCGCAAGTATTCACCTGCGGGACACCGGGGACCTATTACATAACAAGCGAACTGATCAGTTGACCAGTTCACCGTGATTTCCGGCACGCGCGTCCGCACCGGGTCGCCACACGACCGTGCTCGATAGGTACCCGAACCACCGCGACGCCGGACAGCCGCAGCCGCCCGACGTCACGTCGCGAGGTGGATCGTGGGGTGAATTACCGCACCGGCGGTTCCGCGTTCGGAGCGGCGGTATCGTCCGGTGCCGTGACATTCGGTCCGGGTGGCGGGCCGGCCGGAACGGGTTGCTGGGCAATCGGTTCCGCGGGGACCGGCTGGGCGGGTGGCACCGGTTGTCCGGCGGG